>JAKOXL010000048.1 GCA_029781045.1 Bacillota bacterium
ATAGGAGGAGCGGCTGACCACCATGCTGCGCAGACTGCTCTGTAGACGCATGAGGGTGGTGTCGCCCTTCAAAGTACCTGTTTTTGCATTGAGCTTTTCGTTAATAAAATCGATGGTGGAATTGTACTGGTCCACAAAGGCCTTAACCGCTTCCACCACCTGCTTTGTATCCTGCTGCACGGTGAGAGTAGTGGTGCCCACATCCTTTAAGTTGAGAGCTACACCCTGGATGACATCGGTCAGGGTATTGGAGTCCGACTCCACTTCAATCCCATTAATGGTCAGCTTGGCATCTTGCCCCGTTTGCACTGCAGTAAATTCGCCTAACTTGTCCTTTAATGCTTGGTCTAATACGACCTCAAAGTCGCTATCCTTACCAGTGGCCTTACTGGACAGTACCAACCGTCCGGCCACCACACTAGCATTAACGGGAGCTGGCTTCTCATCCTCATTCTTAATGGAATTAATTTTACGGACAATATCGTTGAGGGAATCGTTGATCCCCACTTCTATCTCCCACTGGCCCTCGCCGGTTTTGATGACTATATTGCCAGCCACAGATAAGGGCTTAAGGGCACCTTCCTCCACCTGCACACCATGCTTAATAAAACCGGTAGCCAGGTGCTCCACTTCAATCTGGTAGGTACCCATCCCCGCATTATGGCTAGCCGAAGCGGTCAAAACATCCTTATTGCTGGCCTCTGCCGACTTGGCCAAATAGGTAGCTTGGAGTCTGAGCGCACTAAACTTATCTGTCAAATTCTTAAGCCGAGAATTTACATCGCGCCAAGCTCCTTTTTGAGCTTCCAATTCTAGCTGTCTCTGTTGTAGCAATGTCAACGGCCGACGCTCAATGGCCATCAATTGTTCAATGATGTTGTCCATATCAATACCGCTACCCAGACCACTAATTCGCATGGACACCCTACTCACCCCTCTCTGTATTAGGCTCTTTTATCTACCAACAAACCAACCAGTTCTTGCAGTTTCGCCACTAAGTCGAGAATTTGCTCCGGAGGAATCTCTCGTAGCACCTCTTCCGTTTCCCGATCCAGCACCCGTACGATTATGCGGTTAGTCTCCTCATGCACTGAAAACTCCAAGCGCTCGTTCATATAATGTAGCGCCTTATTAATCTCATCAACAGCTTCTTGCACATCAGACACATTAATGGGTTGCTCTTGCAGTTCTTGCTCTCGCTGGCTATAGGCTGGCTTACGCAAGCCCTCCAATGAGCTATCTAGCACCTTAGATGGTTGCACTGGGTCCAATTTCGGAGGACGAACATTAAGGGTTGGGTTAACACCGTTAATTCTCATCGTTAATCACCCCTTTTGTGGCAAAGAGCCGGCCGACAGAGCGGCCGGCTCTTAACAATGCCTTTAAGTTGGGTTAATTAGACTTAGCCGAGGAGCTGCAGCACCGACTGCGGACGAGCGTTAGCCTGAGCTAACATGGCGGTGCCAGCCTGCAGGAGGATGGTCTGCTTGGTGAAATTCATCATTTCAGCAGCCATATCTACGTCGCGGATACGAGACTCGGCAGCACTCAAGTTCTCTGCTGCAACGCCCAAGTTCTTAATGGTGTGCTCAAGACGATTCTGAATAGCACCCAGTTTGGAGCGCTCGGCAGAAACCTGCTCTATCGCTTTGTTGATATTCTCAATTGCAGCATTTGCTCCAGCTTGTGTCAATACACCACCCGTCGTGGTTGCGTCGTCATCAACGTTAGCCACCTTAAGAGAAGCGATGTTTCCACTACCTGCTCCCGCATCAGCCCCGCCAGTCAAGGTAACCTCGCCCGCGCTCACAACATCAGTGCCTGATCCGCTGGCGGTCACCAATGCATTAGCAGCACTATTATTGTTGATTTCCGTTACAATATCATTGACAGTGCTTGTGATGGCCCCAGCGCTACCGGTTGCTAGGTTGACCGTGATCGTGTTATCATTTACAGATATACTCAGAGTTTTATCGTTGTCTTTTGGATCAACAAGCTCTACCTTGATGCTGTTGCCAGCAGCGCCAGCAGTCTTTGCCGTAAAGGTCATTTCCCCGAGAGTTCCAGTTGCATGAGTCGCTGAACCGCCTGTAGCACCCATACCTAAAGCTGAGGCTCTTAGGTCTGATATGTTGATGTCCATGTCTTGATCGTTATTAGCACCAATATGCAACTTCTTGCTTGCATAGGTTCCGTCTAGCAACTTCTGAGTATTAAACTCTGTATGATTTCCAATGCGATCGATTTCATCGAGTAGCTGGTTGATCTCTTTTTGGATCTCTTTTCTATCAGTCAGAGTGTTGGTATCATTTGCTGCCTGAACCGCTAGTTCACGCATGCGCTGCAAGATGGCGTGGGTCTCAGTCAACGCGCCTTCAGCAGTCTGGATCAATGAGATACCGTCTTGAGCGTTGCGCATAGCTTGATTCAAGCCACGGATCTGGCCGCGCATTTTCTCCGAGATAGCCAAACCAGCGGCGTCGTCACCAGCGCGGTTAATACGCAGACCACTAGACAGCTTTTCGAGCGATTTGTTTAAGGCGCTATCTGTGTTGGTTAGGCCTCTCCAAGCATTGAGAGCAGAAAGGTTGTTGTTGATTCTCATGTTTCTTCCTCCTTGAAATGTTTTCTAGGCATCCGTGCCTAGTCGTTAAGGTACAAACTAATAGTTGCTCCGCAACCACTACTTTATTGCCTGCAACGCTAGAACGTTGCTGGTGGCTATCCTGCGTCGGCCGCCACAGGATAGTTTGTTCCTTGCTATATATGTCGGCAGGAGGAAGAGAAACTTTAGGGGTGGGGTAAATAAACGGCGAAAAATGTCGCCTGCGTTGCCTTGGATTACAGAGCCAAGTTAATGGGGTCAACAAAACCCCTAAAACATGAGGCTTAGGGGTACTGGATAGTGTCAGCATGCTTTTGGGAAACTCAAAAACATCCCTTAGTGCTACCAAAGTCCGCAGCAAACTGTCGGTAAAAAATATGACCTCTTGAAGGTCACGGGCGCTGCAACGCAGCGCCCCTACCGGACACCCATGATTGTGGGAGACTGCTTAGAGACACTGAACACCTGGGCGCAGGATATCGACTGCTATAAATGCCACCCCACGGATCACATAACTGGGTGGGTATTACATATCCTTAGAGGTCTAGTTTCAATTGCACCGGCTTAGGCGGTGGCTCAGCTTCGCTAACCTCGATGCCATATTGGGCCAAGAATTCTCCCACCAAGCGGCGGTGGCAGTGTTCCGGGCTGCCGCAGTAGCACACCAGGGCGATGGTTTTGCCGGATTGGACTAGGCGATAGAGGTTCCGCAGTTCAGCCAGTTTCTCTTCGGTTTGCAGCTCCTGCCGGAAGGCGGCTACGTAGGTGGGCCACCAGGTGGCTGGGTCTTGACCGCGCCATTTGTGCCAATAGCGGGCAAAGAGCTGGGGGCTGGGGGATAGCCCCTTGTGGCGGCTGAGGCCGGGAATATCTTTACCATGACGGGTGATGAGCCAATATTCATCGGCTTGGCAGTACTTCATGTTGCTTAAGCTGGTGGTGATTACTTTGCCGACCAAGGGGACCCCCTCCTTGACTAGGATAGATGCTGCACGGTTATGTTGGGTAAGTGCTGTTCCAGATACTCGGCTACAATACGACGGTGGCAGCGTTTAGGTTCATGCTCACTGCAAAGCAGGCATACCCGAGCAAAGGGCTGAAAGCGACTTTCCCATAGCTCTTTCGCATTACGCTGTTCAAGCAGCTGCAGAAATTGGGCCTCATAGTGGGTCCAATTCTTGCCTTGCTTAAAGCCAGTAAGAATTTCTTCGGTGGGCGCCAGTTGTGGTACATGTTCGTAACCTATGCCGAATAACTCGCAGATGAACTCTAGGTCGTCTTTCTTGGCATAGCCGGCTAGTTGGGAAGTGCTATTTAGACGGATATCTATCAGCTTCTCCACTTGGGCTGCTTGTAAGAAGCGGACAAAGGTGCGCAGGTTCTTGCGGGTAAAACCGATAGTATAAATGGTTTGCGGCATGGTGAGCCCTCCCATTTGTTTACTTAGCCATATCGTACCACAAGGCTAGGAGAGCTAAAGATTGATCGGGTCTAAGGTGAACCTGAAACTAGGGAACGTGATAACCGGCACCACCATGGGGTTACATAGGCCATTATAGGGGCGGGTAAGGCCAATGGCTAAGAAAACCTCATCGTATTGGTAGATATCTAGGTCGCGGCCGTATTGTCGACGATAAGCCCGCCAGCGCAGATCGGTACAAGGGAAACCGGGTGTGGTGGTGATGTTGTTATAATGCCGGTCATCGAGCCAGAAGCCGATACGGGTGTTGGCCCTATCTGCTGGGTCGACGTATAGAACCTCCAATTGGTCGGGCTTGATAAGGCACAGGGAACGGTTACCTTCGCCAGACATGACCTCATCTAGGCCATGGCAATTGACCACCGCCTGCCGCAGGGTGACGGCTAGTTCCTCGTCATCCATAGTGCGCACCGAGGAAAATGAGGAAGTGAGCACGTCTTCGCTATGGGGAGGTACCGGGTGCGGTTCGGGATTCTTAAGCCAAATCACATCACCCACCTCGATTAGTGCATTGGATTGATAATTAACACCGGGCTAGACGCCGGCACCATGACGCCATACGGGGCGGACCCAAGTGTAGTCTTGCAAGTTGATTCCTGCCAGACAGACCATGTTATTCACCCTGGTCATGGCGGTGATTACGATCTCCATTCGGATACCTCCGTCGTTGGTTGTTAATGGGGGTTTTCGAGATAGGGTGGGCAAATCCTGCAAATGAGAAAAGGCACGGGCAGGGATTGCGGGTCAATAAAAGGAATATTCTTATGTGGCAAGTTCTGATCTGCGGGCTGGCGTTTTCAGTTAAGGGAGGAAGACGAATGGAGATTAAGAGATATACGGCCTTTAGAGAAAAGGTGGTTGGCAATGTAAGCCAAGTGATTGTGGGCAAGGAGCGGGAAATTGAGCTATTGCTGGTGGCTTTCTTGGCGGGCGGACATATTCTTTTGGAAGATATGCCGGGGATGGGAAAGACCATGATGATCAAGGCCTTTGCCAAGACTCTGGGCTTGGAGTTTAAGCGCATCCAGTTTACCCCCGACTTGCTCCCTTCGGATATTACAGGGATTAATTTCTATAACCAGAAGACGGGTGACTTTCAGTTTCGGGAAGGCCCCCTGTTTGCCCATATAGTTTTGGCCGATGAAATCAACCGGGCCACACCCCGCACCCAGTCGGCCCTTCTAGAGGCCATGGAAGAAAAACAGATCACGGTGGATGGCGAGACTCGCCAGCTACCACGGCCCTTTATGGTGCTGGCCACCCAAAACCCGGTGGAAACCTATGGCACCTTTCCTCTGCCGGAAGCCCAGCTGGACCGCTTTTTATTGCGCATGGACTTGGGCTACCCCAGCAAAGAGGAAGAAAAGGATATTATCCGCATTAACGTGGGCAACCCCTTAGACCGGATTAATTCCGTTGTCACTGCGGAAGAGCTGGACTACGCCTTTGCCCATTTGCCAGATGTGTCTATTCACCCGGAGGTTTTGGATTATCTACTAAATATTGTGGGTGAAACCCGCAAGAAGGGTTCCATTCAGCTGGGGGTGAGCCCCAGGGGCTCCGTGGCCCTGTTCAAGGCTTGTCAAGCCTATGCGGCCATCAATGGGCGGGATTATATCTTGCCGGAGGATGTAAAATACTTGGCACCGCTGGTGCTGAACCACCGGATTATTGCCCGCGGCGCCACCAGTTTAACTAAGGCGCGGGAACTGATCGCGGAGTTGATGGCAGGCGTGGAAGTTCCCCTAGAAAGTAGGCCCATGTAGCATGATCTGGTACACGCTGGGGCTTTTGGTGCTTACTTGGGGCATCAATCGCTTGGTACTTGCCTTTGGTTTCCATGGCTTGAACTACAGCCTGATTACGGCGGAAAAGGATTATGAGATCGGTGAAGAGATCCCCATCACCTCCGTGGTGGAAAACAATAAGCTGCTGACCGTATCGTACCTCAAGATAGAAGAATACTTCCCCACCCATTTCAACGTGGCCAAGAATGTCTATAGCTTGTTCATATTACCCTTTCAGCGGGTGAAGCGAACCTATAAAGTTCACGCCAAGAAGAGGGGCTTACATAGGATAAAAGACGTGGTGCTGGAGCTGGGCGATTTTGCGGGCTTTCGCTCAGAATTGCGAAAGGTCGATGTGAACCATGAGATTGTAGTTCTGCCGAGAAGGCTGGACCTGACAAAAAGCCTGGCCCCTATGGGCCCCCTGGGCGGCGATGTCTCGGTGCGCCGCTGGATCATAGATGACCCCCTAATGACCGTTGGTATTCGTGAGTATACGGGACAGGAACCGCAACGCTTTATTCATTGGCCCTCGTCGGCGAAACACGGCAACCTCATGGTGAAGAATTTTGATTTTACCAGTGACAATACGGTGCTGGTGGTGCTGAACGTGGAGACCGCCAAGCCTCGCTGGCAGGCCATTGAGGAGGATTTGGTGGAGAAAGCCGTTTCGATAACCCGAGGAGTGCTGGAGGAGTTTCAGGAGCTAAACATCCCTTATGGGCTGATCACCAATGCCTACAACGAGCAATCGGGCAACTGGGACTATTACTACCATGCCGGCCTGGGGCAGGGGCATTTGGCCGCCTTGCTCCACGTTCTTGGACGCATCCATTTTCGTGTTCCCGCCTTCTTTGAGAACACGTTGCGGGACATCCAGCGTCGGCAAGGGAACTTCACTACGGTGGTAATCGTAACCCCTCGCCTCCTCGAGTCCTACATTGAGCCAATAGAACAGTTGGCTCAAGCTGTACCCCGTACTATAGTAATTGCTGTCGAAGGTGAACACTTGGAAGCATTGGGTGAGGGTATTATCAAGTATAGGAGCAAAAGAGATGCTTAGCTTGGCCCTTTTAGAACTCATATCGGTTACTGCTCTGCTCTATTCACTCCTACTTGTCTTTGTGCAGTTTGCCTCCCTCCAGGTTATGGCTCTGTTCTTTACCTGGACTGTAATTGTAGGCCTGCTCTATTTCTATGGCCATTCCAGGGCTAAAGGGGTTCGCCTTAGCGCCCTACTCTTACTGCTACCCCTGTACTTCTACCGGAGCGCCACAGCTCTAATCTTCTTTCTGATCACCGTGCCTCTACTTCTCATGTATCTGGAGAGGTTCCTGCTGCGTGGCAGCTACGACAACTATGTGGATAACTTCCGCAAGGTGGCCGTGGTTTACCCAGTTGCCATGTTTCTGCGCTGGATGGCACCGGAGTTTGGGGCTGCCATTAATCACTCCGCTCCCTTCATTTTCACCTATTTCTTGTCTGCCATCTTGCTCATTCGCTCCGTCCGGCATGTGGAAGCCGGCATGGACCTGCAACGCCTGCAAGGCACCAACTTCCACTACCTTTTGACTATCGCCGCCGTTTTTCTTCTTGCTACCTTGGAGCAGGTCCGGCAGTTGGCCAAGCAGACGGTTAGCGGCCTGCTTTCCCTCTTCTCCCTGCCGGTGGTTTTATGCCTAAGGCTACTGGGGTGGGTATTATCTCTACTCAGCGACTGGTCAATGGGGCGACGCCTCGACTGGCTGAAACCCCGAGAGCTACCAGGACAGGGAAATTTGGGCGAGATGCCTCCTTCCCTCGTAGAAGGTGCACCGTCGGCTCTTTGGGAGAAGATCATTGAAGGGCTGCAGGCAACGTTTATTGCTTTGCTGATTGCGGGGGCTGTTTATATTCTTTACCGCTTGCTACTTCGAGGCGGACGAGAGCACTATCAGGGTGTGGACTACGTGGAGGAAAGGGAGTTCTTGATCAGGCGGGGGCCCAGACAGCAGCGGCGAATCCGATGGTGGGAGCGGCTGCCAAGAGACCCGGCTGGGCAGGTACGGTTCTACTACCGCCGGTTTCTGCAGAAGCTGCAGGCCCGTCAGGTGGCCATTCACCAGGCAGATACTACGCTGGAGGTACAGCAAAGGGCGGAGGCGGTGTTTACTCACCTTCCCCAAGAGATCAGAGATATCTATATCGCCAGTCGTTATGGGGAAAAGGCGGTGGATGTGGAGACAGTGAAGGAAATGGAACGATTGGTTAGAGAGTTGGGAGAGTAGGGTTTTAGCGTGTATGCCAAAGGCGCGTGGTGGATAGCGGGCGAGGCATCGCCTCGCCCCTACAATGTATCGTAATTACTTCGTGGGGCGGGGCAGGTCACTGCTGCCTATGGTTCATTATCCCATTGTAATAGGGCTGCGCAGGTTTGGCGCAGCCCTTTGGTATGTCCACATGGTTATTCTAGTTGGAGGGCTGTCGCAAAACAGCCCCTATTTCTTTATGGTACCACTTGACCGTGGTCGCCTGTGCCCAACATCTGTCGCTAAGGGCAACGACGGCACTCGCACCCGGTCGTCTTGTTATAACTGTCGGGTCACTAGCTTAGCTCCTATTATGGTGCAACGAAAGACTGCTAGTACTTGAACTTCTTCTCCACCGCGTTCAGCATCTCTTGCGATAACTGGGCTAGGGTGGAGCTAGCGGCAGAGATCTGCTCTATGGCTGAGGTCTGCTCTTCCACTGAGGCAGAGGCTTCTTCCGTACCGGCCGCGTTCTCTTCTGCTATGGCCGACAGGTTTTGAATCACGTCCAGCACCACGTCCTTTTGAGATCCCATCTGCTCCATGGATTGTCTAAAGCCCAGCATCGCCCGCTTCATTTCCTCTATGGCCGCCGCTATGTCGTTAAAGCGGTCATAGGTCTTGTCCGCAATATTGGTCTGGTCGTTAACAATACCGGAAACGCCTTCCATGGTACTAACGGTGACCGCCGTCTTTTGCAGCAGGTCTTGAATAATGGCCGAAATCTCGTTGGTAAAGCTATTGGACTGCTCCGCTAGTTTGCGAATTTCATCAGCTACCACGGCAAAGCCTTTACCCGCCTCCCCTGCGCGGGCCGCTTCAATGGCGGCGTTAAGTGCCAGCAAGTTGGTCTGAGCCGCTATGCTCTTAATCATCTGGCTGGCCGCCTCTATCTTCTGCACGCTTTCGTTGGTATGGGCTATGCTATTGCCTACGGTTTCAACGGCTTTCATGCTATCGGCTGTTCTGGTCATGAGGGTCTCAATCACCTGTAGGCCTTCGTCTTTCAGAGCAACAATCCTCTCGGTTAGGGAGTTAACCTCTTCCAATACCTGTTGGTTATGCTCAATGTTCTCACCAATATCGGCCACGTGGGAAGCGCCCTTTTCCGTTTCACTGGCTTGGTCGGCCGCGCCCCGAGCAATTTCCTGTATAGCCCGAGCTACTTCCATCGCTGATGCCGACGACTCTTGGCTAGTTGCAGTCAATTCTTCCGCAAAAGAAGCCACCTGCTCCGCCTTTTCCCGAATCTCTTTCACCAAGGCCAGCAGATTCTTGTGCATTCTTGCCAAAGACTTGGCAATGTTTCCTATCTCATCTTTCCGGTGTTGATAAGCCAGCTCTTCGCCTGTCTCATTGAAGTTCAAATCATATCTGGCCAACTTCTCTAAGATTCCGGTCACGTAGACAATGGGCCGAGAAATCATTGTACCAACAGCGTAGGCTGCAATCACGCCCAGGATGAGAAATCCAATTGCGCCAACAACCAAGGCATTGTGCAGCTCCCAAACCCAGCCAATAATAACAGTTTTTGGGGCTCCTTCAGCAAAAATCCAATCGGTGTTGTTGATGGGGGCTACCCCCATATAGACCTCCACATCACCAAGGCGATACCTGATTGATCCGGCATTGCCTACGCCTAACTTGCGTAAGGCAAGGCCCAGCTCTTTCAGTTCCCCATCGCTTTCAATGTCAAGAAACACATTTTGCTGTTCCAATACCCTTTCTTCTTGGCGATGGGCGAAGATGGTTCCATCCTTACCAAGGATGAAAGCATAGCCGTTTTCTCCATAGCCCATCTGGTCCACGATGCTGCTGAACTCGCCCGCATCCTTACGAGCAACAAGAACGCCCACCACTTCGTCATTCTGTTTTATGGGTACAGCAAACATGACCACCGGCCGATTGGTAACACGGCTAATCATAACGTCGGATACATTAGGTACACCCTCTAACGCCCGTTGGAAGTAAACCCGGTCTCCTAACCACGCTGTTTCTTCAGTCAGCACGTAGGTAACATTGCCATCGGGAGTTATGATGCCAAAGTCCAAGTAGCCCAGCCTCTCCACATCGTGTAGCAACGCGTTCCTTTGCGTAGCCCAACGCATTGACCGGACCTCCGAGCGGAGAGCCAGTTCCCCCAAGACCCTCAGTTCTCTGTCCAACGTGGTCTCTATTAACTTGGCCCCCTCCTGCGCTGTTGTAACCAGCACTTCCTCTGTGTTCCGCATGATGGAGTTGGAACTAATGTTCATCGCTACAGCCCCGAGCCCGGCAGTTACAACTAGGACTATGACCGACAGCACCAGCATTATCCGTTGTGACAGTTTCATTCTTTCACCTCGCTTTACTAGGTTGTGACAAAAAGCGACATTTACTTTTGTTGCCATTATACATAACACCAAGGAAAAAGTCGAGACAATCTTTTCATAGTTTGTATACCCTTAGGAACCAAAAAGGGGGCGATTTTTGAATCGCCTTGAAAAACAGAGGTCGGGCCTACTCAGCCTTATGTACCTTGAAGTTACTGAGTGCTGCCAAAGAAATGGGGCTTTGCGCCGCCTCTTGGTTGGCCCGTTCAATTTCAGCGTATATTTCCAGACGATGCACCGGTACAGTGCGAGGAGCATCTATACCTATGCGGACGGTATCGCCGCGGATATCCACTACTGTGATGGTGATATCAGCACCAAGTTTGATTACTTGGCCTTTCTTACGTGCTAAGACTAGCATCCTATTCCCCTCCTTTGGTAAAGAGAGGATGACGGATGCTGTAGGCATCGCTATCGATAATGGACTGCAATGCCAATTTGTTTGCCCGATTAAACCACAAAGGGGCCTTCAGATTGACTGTAGCTTGGCGCAGGTCGCCGTTGGGCACACTGACTATACAGAGCACGTGAGCTTCTCCCCCAGGAACCAGTTGCAGCTGCTCGGCTTCCGCCGCACTGAGGTTCACCTCATACTGGTTGAACGCCTCCTGGGGATTAACTAGCAAAAAGCAGAGTTCGGGAGTGGTGATACTTTGCATCCAGATAAAGGGGGTATCGTCAAGACCGATCCGCAGGAGGGCAAAACGATGCTCATCGGGGAAACCGGGGATACCAGCGGGAAAAGTGAAAATAAGTTCTGGATCAATTGTTATTTCGCCAAAACGAGTTGTTTGTAACTGCATTTTACATGCTCCTCCAGCAACAAATAGAGTTGCAGATAGTAAAGGCGGTGCTCACAGGGATGGCAGGATGTAACACGCGACGCCCGAACGGGATGTTTATGCCCAAATCTCTCTAGGACCGATATACTCTATGTCTACAGAGCCACGCTGTTTGAGATAGGCGTGTACCGTCGCCGGAACAAGATCAACCCGGGGGGCGTGGGGCGTTACCTGTAGCCGAGGGGCCTGTGGAATTGCCTCGATGTGTACATTAGGATCGCCCACATAGGTAATCTCGGGACGGGAACGGGGGATTACGCCCACATTGGTCTCCACATGGGAGTTGCGATAGTTGGCTTCTTTGGCCAGCTGGGCAATCACGTGGGGTTGACGCATCATGCGGTCACCTTCCTGAGCCCGGCGGGCTATACCCTCTAATGCGGTGCGAGTGCTGGCGGCCGCCCGCTCGCGCGCGGAGACCAACTGAGAGCCCACACCTAGCTCTTGGCGAACGGCCCTATTGTCGATCTGCAGGCGACCGCTGGGGTTTTGCACTCGCATCACAGCCTGCGGTTGCTTCAGAGCCATGCTAGCGTGACTCTGCTCGAGGCGCATGCTCCCCATGGAGATATCTAACCCCAGCTGAGCTGGGGTTATTGTGATATTAATTAGCGGACCTACTCTCATCGCAGGAAATCTACCAGAGTGGGTTGCATAAGCCTAGCACCCACGGCCAGCGAAGCATGATAAACGGCTTCTTGCATTTTCAAATACATAATGGTTTCCGCCACATCCACATCTTCCGCCTGCGACTTGAGGGCAGTGTAGGTAATCATATCTTCAGTGTAGCGCGCTTTGGTGGCCTCCAGGCGGTTCATACGGGCACCCACTTCGGACCGGGCTGTAAGGAACTGGCTTTCCACCTGATCCAGCTTGCCTAGAACTTGATTTATCGCGTCCTTGTCGTCGTTGCGCAAAGCGTTCTCCAAGTCCACCAGCAGTTGGATAGCCTCAGTGCCCCCAGCACCAAAGGCCTTTTCGGCCGTGGTATTGACCACCATGGTTACACCGGTGCCTATCTCATACGCCATGGCCTTGTTATTGCCGACAAAGCCTGAATAAGTTGCACTCATCCAGTCAATGTCCTCGAAAGGCTTCTCGGTTGTGTTATTACCAGCAAAGAGATAGCGGCCCGCATGGGTGGCGTTGGCCACACCCACCAGTTGCTCCGCAATTTGTCTAACCTCGTCGGCCAGAGCATTCATAGCTCCTTCATCATTGGTGCCGTTGGCACCTTGTACGGCCAACCCGCGCACTTGCACTATAAGACCACCAGCCTGGTTCAAAGCCGCATCGGTACTGGCCAGCCAAGCATGGGCATCATCGATGTTGCGAATGTACTGGGCATTCTGGTCCAGAGCCGTTTCCAGCTTGAGAATCTGCTGCAAACGTACCGGGTCATCGGAAGGACGACTAATGGTCTTACCTGAGTTGATACGCCGCTGCATGGTATCCAGATTGCGCAGGTTGCGCTGCAGATCCTGCAAGAAGGCGGTGTTCATCATGTTATTGGTGATACGCATGTTGGCTTACCTCCCTTTAACGTAGACCGGTACGATTGATGAGGGTATCGAGTATTTCATCGATTACCGTCACCAAACGGGCAGCCGCATTGTAGGCATGCTGATATTGGATCATGTTAGTCATCTCTTCATCTAAAGAAACGCCGGAAACCGAGGAGCGCCGCATTTCCAACTGTTCCACCAACAAGGTCTGGTTCTCCAAGAGATGCAAAGCATGCTGGGCATCAACACCGAGGGTGCCAAGAATACCTTCATAGAATTGCTCCAAAGTGGATGTGCCACCGAAAAGCAACTTGTTACGCAGCTGGGCCATGGCCAAGGCGTTGCTGCCATCGCCAGGAGCCCAACTGCCATCGGAGTCCTTAGTGGCGGCCGCTATGCGTTGTCGCCCGAACTCTTCATCTAGAAGATCAGGATTCACATAAATGTGACGGGCTGAAATGGCAGCAGGGTCGCTATCTTTGAATAGGCCAACGAAAAACACTACCCCTTCTTCATCTAGTAAATTAACACCCTGCTTGTGTTGCTCATTGACAGCCTGGGCAAACTCTCTGGCTAGAGAGTCCAGCTGATCCATATATCCTCTGGTTTTAGCACGAGCGCTTTCTAGGCCGGCCAGACGGCCACTGGTGGCTCCTACCGGCAGGCCTTCCGTGCCATCGGACTGCACCCAGCGGACTACTCCGTCTTCTCCCAGCTTCATGTGGGTAACCGATTCGTGACGCACTATGCTTACCCCGTTTACTACGAGGGACAGCTGGCCATGGCTTTCAAAAACATGTACATTTACCAGTTGGGACAGTTCATCAATCAGGAGGTCCCGCCGATCCCGCAGGTCGTTGGCATTCTTGCCACCCAGCTCGTTGGTCTGGATCTGGGCGTTGAGGGTAGCAATGCGGTCAACTATGGAGTTGATATCTATCACGGTCAACTTGATGCCGTGGTTAATGTCTTCAATTACATCTTGCAACTGGCCCTCCACATGGCGGAACATGTCGGCCACGGCCACACCGCGCTGCTGCACGATGGCCCGCACTGTTTCGTTGGCGCCATCGCGGCTTAAGTCCTGCCAGGCATTGAAGAACTGGGCTATGGCGTTCTTGATGCCACCGCCCTGCAAATCGCCAAAAATGCCTTCTACTCGGTCTAGAGTCTGGTTCTCAGCGGCCGCCTTCCCTAAATGCTGATTTTGTGAGCGCAACTGGTAGTCTATATAGGCATCACGCAGACGGTAGATGGTGCTCACCTGCACACCGGTGCCGATTTGGCCGGCGGCAGTGGAGTTATGCATGCCCGGCACCGTATAGGGGTTGGTGGTGGAGAGAACCGCCCGCTGACGGCTATAGCCAGGCGTAGCTTGGTTGGCAATATTGTGCCCAGTCACATCCAACGCTCGGGATTGGGCAGCTAGGGCTCTGCGGGCTATGTCTAAAGCGAAGAATGTAGAACGCATATCCAATCACCTCATAACTTGCGATCGAGAAGGCGGGGTTTACTTTGCTGACGAGCCTTACCTTCCGCGTCATAGGCGGGTTCTTCTGGCGAACTTACAAGAATACGCAAAGAATAATCGATAAAGTGCAGTGCCTGTTCGATCAAGAGCTGGTTCTGTTCGTTTAGTTGTTTAAGGGCGGCCATGCGAATTACCAACTGTTCAAATAGCTGCCCCAAAGCTTCAGGTCGAGGACAAGCGGGAGAATTTATCACTTCTTCCAACGAACGAACTCCCAACTTGCCGGCCAGCTGACTGGCCACACCAGTTAGTTGAAACTCCATGGCCTGCAGCTCGTTGGCCAGCTTTTCCTCTTTAGGTAATAGCTCTTCCAGAGCGGACACTTCATTGGCGGTAAGGGTTTGGCGCTTGTGCTCACCAAGCTCAACTGCTCGGCCCAGCAGTTCAACCTCGGCAGCTAATGCTTCTTCTAGAGCCTGCCAAGACATGAACTACACCTGCTTATCCAAATGGTGACCGGTTAACATGTTCTTGGCGATGCGTTTGGCATCCACCTCATAGGTACCGGCCTCTATTTGCAGGCGCACTAAAGCTACCCGCTCGCTGTCCACGTCGGGCAAATTGCGCAACATTTGCAGAGCCGCCAAATACTCTTGCGACTCGGGGGAAAGCTTGATTTCATGGCCGACATTCTGGGCTGGGCGGCTGTGTTTCTGCTCTTGCCGCCGGATTTGATCGGAATAGGCCCGGATAACCTGCTGCACTTGCTTATCGGTAATGCGCATTAGACATTCTCCTTATGGTAAAGGTCTTTGTTTATCTTATCGGCATTCGCGGAAATATCTTTAGGGCTGGGGGAAAAAGGAATGGTGGGAAGTCACCGTCATGGAAGTGGATACTGCAGAAAAACAGGGCTGTCGCAAATGTGCGACAGCCCCCTAATTCGCCACAACTTTAACTATCCCTACATCCCTCTCCTTCGCCAAATCGCAAGGCAAAGGCGGGTTTAAAGGCGTCCCGTCGGCATCCTTAATCAATAACGACTTGGGCCGGGTGGGATGACAGGGATGGCAGGCAACCACGATCCCCTCCGCACCGTTGGCCAAAAGCACGCGACAGCCGACAGGGAAGAGATCTAACATACTAATCAAAACTTGGCTATAGGTGGCGTCAAAAAGCTGCTCGTTGGAGAGAATCTCTTCTACAGCCTCATGGGCAGCCGTTGACGTCTTATAGCAACGATTGGAGGTCATAGCGTCATATACGTCAGCTATAGCTATGATCTTGGCTTGCTCACTAATGGCAGGGGCCTTCAGCCGTTGAGGGTAACCAGTCCCATCAAGCCGTTCATGATGCTGCAGCACGGCCTGTAAGACCACATTGTTTAGATCGCTGTGGCGGCTGAGCATGGCGCAACCATATTCAGGATGCCTCCGCATCACCTGCCACTCGCTTACTGTTAACGGCCCTGGTTTTTGTAAGATGGTTGCTGGCACCATGGTTTTGCCCATGTCATGTAAGATGGCCGCTAGTCCCAATTCCACCGTGGCCGCTTCACTCCAGCCCAACTTGATGCCGATTCCCATAGAAATGAGCGCAGTAGAAAGGGAATGCAAATAGGTGTAGTCGTCCAGCCTGTGTAGAGCCACTAGACTAGGGCCAAGTTCGGGTTGATTGCTGAGCTCGGCCACTGCATGGCGCAACTGGGCGGCCAACTTCTCCACCGATACACACTTGTCGCTGCTAATTGCCGTCTCTAGTAGCTGGATATCCTGCAGAAGATCTTGCTGAAATCTCGTGTCTAGAGCAGGCGCAGCACTGGTGCGTTGAGTGTTAGTGTTCTCGCTGTTAACAACGACACTCTCCACCGCCCACAGCTTCAACAAGTGTAAGAAACAATCGTCTAGCACAGTTCCGCGTGGCAAAAGGATGTTACCAGCAGCGTCGGTCACTGGCTCAGCCAGCAACACGCCCGGGGAAACCAAGGTCAACGGCTTACGGCAAACCATCTGTTCCTGCTCCTTAAGCTACCAGATATTTCTGCGACACCTGTTGTCAAAAATCGACAACCACATACAAGCCGTATATTACCGCATTCTTCCTAAACAAGTCTAGTCAAAATTAACGAATAGGACGGAAGTAGGATAAAAATAGACCCGAAGTACTATTCACTAGCGTAGATGTCCTTTATAGTGATAGCCGCTTCGGTGATCTTTATCTTCCCGCGGCTTAATACTGCGGGCAGCTGCATCAAGAGAATGTTGCATTTCCACAGTACATTTCTCGCAATACCGACCACTCTTAATGGGAGTGCCGCAACGCTCGCAGGGATAGGTGAGGAAAGACCACTCGGAGGCTAAGAGGCGATCCTGCCGGAGGAAAGCCAAAATACGCTCCTCTGGCACTCCCGTGTTCTCGCTTACTTGCTGCACCGTGGACTTCGGGTTTTCCCTCAGATAACGATAGACCTTCTGATAGAGCTCTTCTTCTTCCGCCAAACACTGGGGGCAAAGGTTCCGTACTGTCTTGGCAAAGATACGACCACAGCGAGGACAATTGGCTACGTTTAAATTCATTCAGCTCCCTCCCTTGGTATCAATTCCCTGTTGGTAATGGCAACGGTAACGGCCCGCACGTCAGCACATCCGGCTTGCCGCAGAGCACGGGCACAAGCATCGAGGGTACTGCCAGTGGTTAACACATCATCAACTAAGAGCAGGCATTTACCTACCAGCTGTTCTTCGCTACCAGGGATCACACGAAAAGCTCCTCGCATATTCCTACGGCGCTGCTGTTGATTCAGACCACTCTGGGCTGGGGTAGGAAAGGGCTTTTCCAGCAGTCTTAACAGCGGACGGTGGCAGAGGAGACTCAGCTCATAGGCCAGCAGTTCCGCTTGATTGTAGCCACGCTGGCGTAAACGCTCGGCATGAAGCGGAACCGGTACCAGCCCATCCACGTCCGGCCACCAGCTGGATTCGATAGATTGGAACATGAGACGTGCTAACAGAAGGGCACTACTCCTGTCGTTGTGGAACTTGAGCCGGTGCACCGCTAGGCGCAGATCACCACTATAGGGGCCCACACTGCGGGCCTGACTGAAGGCCCAGCTGTAACCCACACACTGGGAACAATACTCTTCTCCCAACAATGGTCGTCCACAGCGGCGACAAAGAGACCCCTCGCTATGGGAAATGCGCTGTAGACATTCCAGGCAGGTTTGCCCTGCCCCGGAAGAAAGAGGTCGTTGGCAAAAGAAGCAACGCGGTGGTGTTGGGAACAACAAATCTAGGAAACCGTTCCACCATCTCTTCCACCACATAACTCACATCACCCTCACCACAAAGCGGTTTAAATGCACCAGCAAATCATATTCCCGCGGATGGGGTAGCTGGTTATAAGCCGCATCATGGGTTACTAGCACCCGGGGTCGGGTGGGCATACGCCGATCATAGCCGATAACCTCTCCCCATTCGCCCGTATCCAATAACACACGGCTACCAACGGGATAGGGGGCTAGACTGCGCACAAAAGCACGGACTATAGCCTGATTGAAGGTAGTCAAGCTATAGGCTATCAGCTGTTCTATCACCAAATAGGCCGGTTGGGCCGCGTGGTAGGAACGATCGGAGGTCATGGCATCATAGTAGTCGGCTACGGCCGTTATCTTCCCCAACAAGCTAATCTGCTCATCACTCAACCCTTGGGGGTAACCGCTACCATCGCTGCGCTCGTGGTGCTCGTAAACTGCCTGCAAAACACGAGGCGAAGAATGGCCCTTTTCTTGCAGCAGTTGCACTCCCCACAGGGGGTGCTGCTCAATGATGACCCTTTCCTCAGCCGTCAGTTGCCCCGGCTTATTGATGATGGCGGGAGCGATCTTGGTCTTGCCGATGTCGTGCAACAACGCCCCCATGGCCAAATCCATGAGCACTTCGTCTGCCAAACCCAGCTCCACTCCGGTAGCAATAGCAAGTACCGCCACGCTTAAAGAGTGGTTATAAGTGTTTTCATCTGAGCTACGTAGAGCGCTCAAATCAAGGGCCACATTCCGGTGACTGGCTATCTCCCGTACTAGTAGCGACGCACTGTACTGCAGCCTATCAAGGGGCAACGCCTTTTCGCTGGCAATGTTGATAAACACTTCCGTCAAAGTGTCAGTGATCATATTCTGCAGAGCCGCATCGATAACATGGGTGCGGGTTACTTGGTTTGACATCTCACTCTTACTCGGCTTTTCCGCCAAGAGAAGAATGTTCTGCACCCCCCACTGCTGGATCAGCTCTAAATGGCGCTGCGTCAATATGGTACCCGCTTGTAGTAGAATGCGCCCTTCACGGTCCTGCAATGGCCGCAATAAGCGATAGCCCGGGGCCAGCTTGTGGCTCTCGTAAAACCAACTCACCAAAAAGACACTCCTCGCCTATCCGGAGATCTCCTCCACAAAAGTATGGTAGGCGCTGCCTTCTACCTTTACCCGGTACTCCTTGCCCTTAACTTCCTTATCGACCAGTCGACGTAATTTCTGCAGTTGTTCCGCGGCTGAGAACACTAAATCCTGAGCCTGCCAGCTGGTGATAGCCTGAAAGCGAACCTTATCGCCAGGTCTGGCCTGTGCCAGCCGCCTCATGTCAGGGCAGATAACAGTACCGACCTTCGGGTAACCCCCGGTGGTTTGCCGGTCGGGGCCCATGACAATAGGCTGTCCATCCCGCGGAACTTGAATGGAACCCAGGGCTATGGCGTCGGAAACAATATCGGGCTGCAAGGGCTCTATGGCCTGCCCCTGCAGACGAATACCCATGCGGTCGGATGCCTGACCTATCGTATAGCTGCTGGCACAAAGCTGCTCCACCGCTGCGGGGGCAAAGTGGTCGGTCTGAGGGCCAGGAACAAAGCGCAGAATAATCTCTCGGCTGAAGCTTGGCCAGAAGGCGGCTGGCAGACGCCGAAACGGACCCGTCGGCGCCTGTGCAACCACAGGCAGCTGGTCTCCGGCCTGCAGCTGGCGACCGGCCACCCCGCCCATCTTGGCTCGCACGTAGGTGGACCGACTTCCCATAACCACTGGTACCTGCCAGCCCCCTTGCACTGCCAAGTAGGCGCGAGCACCGCCAATTAGGGTACCGATTTTTAGCTCTTGGCCTGGCTGCCACAAGAAGGACTGCCACAGGGGCACCGGCTCACCCTCTAGGGTGGCGTCCACTTGTCCGCCGGTAATGGCCACCATAAGTGGTGTATCAGTTACGAGAGTAGGCCCCGCATAGGTGATCTCCAAAAGGGCTGCCTCTTCTTCGTTACCCACTAACCAGTTGGCCACCTTAGCAGCCAACGGGTCGAACACACCAGCTACCGGCACTCCAAAACGCTGCCAACCCTTACGACCCAAATCCTGCACGGTGGTGAACAGGCCAGGATTGATAACCCGTACCGTTTTTAGCGGCTGCCCGTGCGTGGCGCCGCTTGTAGGGTCCTGCTCCCCAGCACAGCCAGCCTCGGCCCCTTCTTGCTCCTGCTCTGCCAAAATGGCCCTATACTCGTCTTCCGTAATGGCCTGAAAACGCAATTCATCGCCAGCCGCCAACAGGAAAGGTTGCGGACGGTTAGGATCATACAGTTTTAGGGGTGTGCGACCTATCAGTTGCCAACCACCGGGACTATCCAGTGGATAGACCCCGGTCTGCCGGTCGGCTATTCCTACCGACCCGGCCGGCACATGAGTACGGGGCGTGGCCAAACGGGGTGTGGCCAGCCGCTCATCCAGACCGCCCAAGTAAGGGAAGCCGGGCATAAAGCCTAACATGTAAACCAGGTAATTGGGTTCCTGGTGCAAGGCGATAACTTCTTCTGGTGTTAAGTTGTTATGGGTCGCCACCGTTTCCAGATCGGGCCCCATCTCACCACCATACAGCACAGGGATGGTGACCTGTCGCCGTTGTAATCCGGACTGGCGCACCTCCTGCTGCAACTGCTGCTCAAGCCAAGCTGCCAGCTCTTCGTAACCAATCTGCAGTGGATCATAATGTACTAGCAGAGACCGATAAGTGGGTACCCATTCCACAATGGCCGGATGGGGAGAACGGTTCAGCGCCTCATCTAAGGCGCCAACCCTAGCTTGAATTGCCGGATCAATGGCCCGACCAAATTCCACCAAGATGGCGGCGTCCCCCACCGGCAAAATGGTAGCTTTAGTCATACTTCTCACCTGCTCATACTGGCTACTTCAATTTGGGCGTCAGTCAAGGTCTGTCGCAAAGCTACCAGGTGCTCTAAGGCTTCCGGCGTATCACCATGGACACAAATGGTATCGGCCTGCAGTTCGATGATACTACCGTCGCTAGCCTCTACCCGCCCTTCTTTCACCATTTGCAATACACGGGCAGCCACCACCTGCGGATCGTGCAACACAGCGCCCGGGAGATGCCGTGGCATGAGGGCACCGCTTGGCAGATAACCACGGTCGGCAAAAACTTCGCTGGCTACGGCTAGGCCCAGTTTCTTTGCTTCCGAAAGCAAATGGGAATTAGCTAGTCCCACAACTATAAGGGAGTCATCGAAGGCAGCAACCGCCTCAGCAAAAGCGCGGGCCAAACCGGCATCGGCCGCTGCCTGGTTGTACATAGCACCATGGGCCTTGACATGGTTTAACCGACCACCGGCAGCTCGCACGAAGGCGGCAAGGGCACCGATTTGGTAGATCACATAATCCTTTAGCTCGGCCGGCGTAAGCCCCAGCTGGCGTCGACCAAAACCCAACAGATCGGGATGGCCGGGATGGGCCCCGATGGCCACACCATGCTCCAGCGCCAACTCTACGGTGCGCCGCATGACATGAGGATCACCGGCATGCCAACCACAGGCAATATTGGCGGAGGTGATAAGCGGCATAATCTTCTCGTCGGGAGCGATTTTATAGGTACCAAAGGCCTCTCCCATGTCACAGTTGAGATCAACTTTCCACATGCTGTTCTTCCTCCTTTTCTGCGGCCGCGGCAATTTGCCGGGCTGCCTTATTTAGGGCTTGAATCCTTTTGCGGGCGCCTTCCATCTCGCGGCTACGGCGCTCGGCGAGGAAATATACTTGACCAGTCGGATAGGCGGCAGCCCGCCCAGCCCGACCAGCGATTTGCATCAAGACGGCCTCAGAGAAGACCTGCGACCAATCGGCATAGAGTACAAAAACATTGACCCGCGGCAGTGTGATGCCCCGCTCCAAGAGGGTGGTGGTCACTAATATGGGATACTCACCAGCAAAGAAACGAGCCCGTTTTACATCCCGTTGGCCGTCGTTGGCGTGCACATATTCCACCCAATGGCCCAGCTCTTGTTCGGCAAAATACCGCTGTAGCCCCTTCCCTACCTGTTCCGCCAACTGCACACTGGGCACATAGATCAATACTTGACACAAGTCCCGCTCCAAGCTGTCGGTTAACAGACGAGCCAGTAAGTTGGGCACCTTCCACTGGGGCTGGTCCGGATGGGGCAGCCGCAGAAGGTGAATAGTAGGCTCGGGCATAGGATGCCCGTGCCAGCGCACCGGCAACAACACCTGCCGCATCTGCCCCCGCTGCACCTGCTGCAACAGCTGGGCAGAAGGCGTCGCCGTAAGGTAAACCACCTTCCCTTGGGGGCGCACAGCCCGCAGCACTGCCAATTCCAACATGGGATTGTCGGCATAGGGGAAGGCATCGACCTCATCTAATATCACTAGATCAAAGGCAGCGAAGAGACGCAATGCTTGATGGGTTGTGGCAACAACTAGAGGCGCATCGGTATAACGCTCCCTTATCTGACCGTGGAGGGACGCCATTTCTATTTCTGGCAGCGCCGCCTGCAGCCGCGGAGCCAGCTCCGTTACCAGATCACGCCGCGGACATGCCCACAACACCCGTCCGCCAGCAGCCAACACCTGTTGTACCGCTGGCAGGGTAGCCTCGGTTTTCCCTGCCCCACATACAGCCCAGAAAAGACAGGTTTTCTGTCGCTCTTGCCGCAAGAAGAGCTGGAGTTCCTGCGCTGCCTTCCGCTGAGCAGCCGTCAGACCACTGGGTAGATTAAGGACAACCCTTTGGGGGTCTCCATTGATCAAGCCGCCACAAGCGTAAAGAGGGGTGCAGGTCTTGGCCTGTCCCATAAAGCCACAAGTTTGGCAGGACCAAATATGGCTGCCACCACATTCCAAACAGGTGGTAGGCTGCAAATCGTAACTACCACAGCGCAGGCAGCGGCGTTTAGGCCCCTCAACTACAGCGGGCCGACACTGCACTTTTCCCTCCAGATAGAGATAGTGAAGCAGTTCGGGAAGCGGATGGGACAAGAATAGACGACTGGAAGCCACGGCCTCTTCCACTTCCGACAACAGCAGGATACGACCGGCTAACAGGCGATAGAGATGCTCCGCCTCCTCCTGACCCTGCCAATTCTGGAGCGGCTCCACCGGTTCACTACAGACCACATGCTGCTGACCCAGGGTCTGCCAGGTGTCAGTCAATAGCTGGGCTTCTCGCCGGGGGTTGCCACTGGCCTGCTGCAGTTCTAAACAAAGGGCTTCCGCCTGAGCTAAAGGTAAAGAAGGGCTGAGCACAAGCACTTGCCCTCCTCCCCGTTGTTGCCAGTAGAAGGCATCGAGCCCCGGGTGGGGGGTTAGGTAATAGCGCAGCCGTCGATTGGCGTTGTCTAATCTATAAACCCAGAAGGAGAGACAGTGCACTTTGTCACCTCCAATGTGGCGATGGTGTCACGGGCGAGAAACGGAGTTATCCATAGGACGTTGGTCGCCAGTAGGCACTGGGATTAGTCTGGCAACAAACCAGCACGTAGACGCCATTCCAACAGGGTATGGCGTTCTTCCACCTGATTGTTCTTCACCGCAAGAGCTATAGCTTTCTTGGTCCCTACCAATACTACTTGACGTCGAGCCCGGGTAATCGCCGTATAGAGTAGATTGCGCTGCAGCATGATGTAGTGCTGAGTGGAAACGGGCAGCACGATTACTGGGTACTCGCTGCCTTGGCTCTTGTGCACCGAAATGGCATAGGCTAAGGTCAGTTCATCCAGCTCGGTAAAATCATATACCACCAGGCGCTCATAGCGGCCTTCAGGATAAACCACGGCCAACTCCTGCTCTTCCAGATCAATGGCCTGGATGCGCCCGATGTCTCCGTTGAAGACCTGTTTCTTATAGTTATTGCGGATTTGCATCACCTTGTCGCCTAGACGGAAACGCTGAAAACCTTGCCGGATCTCGGTTTTCTGTGGCGACGGGGGATTCAAGCTGCGCTGCAATACCCCATTCAAGTTATCCACCCCGATGGGCGTACGCCGCATAGGAGAAAGCACTTGAATGTCTTCGATAGGATGGTAGCCATAGGCGGTCGGTAGCCGCTGACGACAGAGCTCCACAACGGTATCTAAGATTCTCAGAGGTTCCGACTCCTCAAGGAAGAAAAAGTCTTTACCCCTAACATTGAGATAGGGAAATTCTCCCCCATTGACCCGGTGGGCGTTGACCACAATCATGCTCTGGCCCGCCTGTCGAAAGATGGTCTTGAGACGAACGGTGGGTATGGCTTGAGAGGAGATGATATCTCGCAACACATTGCCTGGACCCACAGAAGGTAACTGGTCAATATCACCAACTAAGACCAATTGGCAACCTACCGGAATGGCCTTGAGAAAATGGTACATGAGAAGGATGTCGATCATGGACGCTTCATCCAGAATAACCACATCTGCCTCTAGAGGGTTGTCCTCGTTGCGCCCAAAGATCATTCCCTGGCCTTCCACGAAGTTGTATTCCAGGAGGCGATGAATCGTCTTGGCTTCCACTCCAGTGGTTTCGCTCATGCGTTTAGCCGCCCGCCCTGTGGGTGCAGCCAAGAGGACACGACGCTGGCGATCACCCATCAGCTGCAATAGGGAGCGTACAATGGTGGTCTTACCGGTACCAGGGCCACCGGTAATGACCGTAACCCCATTCTGAAGGGCCGTCAGTAGGGCCTGTCGCTGTTCCGGTGCCAGGCGTAAATGCTGTTCCTCTTCCAACACAGCCAACTCTTGTTCCAGGCCCAAGTCCAACTCCAACTGCCGCGGCTGACGAACCAGTTGGGCCAGTCGTGTGGCCACTCCCTGTTCGGCATAAAAGAAAGGGGCCAAGTATATTACCCTTTGCCCATCTACGTCGACCAGAAAAATCTCCTTTTGCTGCCGCAGAACGGCACAGGCGGGCGATAGTCGCTCCACATCCACCTCCAGAATAGCAGCCGCTTCCTGCAAGAACCTGTCCAGCGGATAGGAGGTATGACCTGCATCAGCCAATTGGCCCAGAGTATACTTGATGCCAGCTATAAGGCGTTCTTGCGAATTAGGGGCAATACCTAGGGACTGGGCCAACTTATCGGCGGTCTTAAAGCCGATGCCGAACACCTCATCGGCCAGCCGGTAAGGGTTCTCCTCAATCACTTGCCGTGCTCCACTGCCGTAGTGGCGATAGATGCGGGCCGCCAGACTCGGTGACACACCGTAACCCTGTAAGAAGATCATCATGTCGCGGATCTCGCCCTGCTCAGCAAAAGCCTCTGCGATGGCGGCTGCCTTGGCCGCCCCCAACTTAGGTACCTCCGCTAGGCGCTCCGGATTCTGCTCCAACACCTGCAGGGTCTCCAGCCCGAAGTATTCAACGACACGCTTAGCGGTGACTGGACCCACCCCTTTCACTAACCCGGAACCCAGATACTTCTCCAGTCCAGCTAGGGTTGCTGGCGCCACTGCCAGGTAACTGTCTACTTTAAATTGCCGTCCGTACTCGGGGTGCAAAATCCACTCGCCTTGCATCTGTAGAGTTTCCCCCACCGTCAATTGGGGAAAGGTTCCCACGGCGGTTACCAAATCCCGCTGCCCTTGACAACGCAGACGGATAACCGAGTAGAAGTTTTCCTCATTGCGAAAGGTGATGCGCTCCACGCTGCCGACTAATTGCTCCACCGCTACCACCTCCTGTTCCTGGGCGCCAACATTCTACAAGTCTTTTGTTAAACGCCCACCGGGTAAACTCCTGCTTCTGGCAGCGCCGGCCCCGTGAGGGGAGCAAAAAAAAGAGCCCTACTTGTGGGCCTGAAGTAGGGCTGGTGAGGATTTTAGGAGCCGCTATCAGTTGTTGCGTTAACAGCTTGGGGGGCTTCGCCACAACTCGGGGCTAGTGTTAGCTCCGCACGCTGCTCCTAACCTTGGGTAAATTGGGGTATTTGGGGTTGTTCATCTGGTGTTTACTTTGGCTACATAATAGCACAAGATTCGACAGAGGCGAATAATTCAAGGGTCTCAAAAATCGAACCATTCCAGAACCTATGTGGGACTTTCTTCTAGGACTATAGTCCCAGGCGGCACAGTGCCAGTGGGCAGCAACATTTGCTCCAGAGCTTGAAGCGCAGTAAGAGGTGTGTTGTGTTGCACCATGTCGAAGAACCAAAGCACTTGACCACGGACCCGATTCATACTCTTGCCTATGTCGGTCACCTGGGATTGGAAGTATAACTCCGGGTGACTGTGCTGCCAACGCTGCACTATGCGTTGTTCGGCTTGTGCTTCATCACTAGCCAGAATCCAGATTTCCACTAGACGAAGATGGCTTACCTGCGAAAATAAACGGCAGACCGTACGTAGAAAGGGATCTAACCACGACTCTGCCTGTTCCACTCTGAGCATTATACTGACTGTTACCTGCTGCTCCGGATTTACTATGTATAAAACCCATACCACCCATGCCACCAGCAACAGAACGCCGATAAGAGTAACCCAGAACATAGCACCACCTCTTTCTGACCGCAAATTGGGAGGTGCTATATAGTATGTAGCTGGCAGGCAAAGTGCTAGTTATTTGATGCTGACAAGTTTAAGCTTTACTCCCTGTACAACGGCTTGCGTACGATCTTTGACATCTAGCTTCCGCAGGATACTGCTAACATGATTCTTAACAGTCTTCTCACTGATGAACAACTCGGTGGCTATCCTCAGATTGGAATAACCCTGGGCCATTAGGTTTAGTACTTCCAGCTCCCGGGGACTCAGCAACTGCTGAGCTGCCACCGCTGGCGCGCTTGTGGCCGCCGGCTCCTCAGAGAGGCGAGCAAACTCCTTCATCAGTTTATCTCCCAAGCCGGGATTGACTACCGAACCGCCCACAGCCACCGTGCGAATGGCCTCACATAGCCGGAGGGGTTCCACATCCTTCAGCAAATAGCCGGCCGCACCTGCCCGCACCACTTCGAACAGGTACTCCGTATCATCGTGAATAGTCAATACCAGAATATTAACCTCCGGATAGCGGGCCTTGATGCGCCGAGTAGCCTCGATACCATTGCCTCCGGGCATATTAATATCCATCAGAATCACATCGGGGCTTACCTCTCCCAGAGCTAACATGGCTTCCACTGAATTGCCGGCTTCACCTACTATCCGGAAATCGGGCTCCAGTTCCAAGATACGGCGCAATCCTTTACGAAATAGTTTGTGGTCATCTACTATGAGAATGTTAATGCACATACTAATCCGCCTCCTTAATGGGGACCCTTACCGTTATTCTGGTTCCATGGCCATGCAGCGAACAGATTTGCCAAGTTCCCTGCAACAGCTCAGCCCGCTCCCGCATGCTCAGCAAGCCAAAATGGTCGCCTTCTCGGTGGAGGGTTTCACTTACATCGAAACCGCAACCATCATCTTTAATCACGATTGTAAGGGCTGCCGTTTCAAACTCCAGTTTAACTATAGCATGTTGAGCCTTGGCATGTTGACTGACATTGTTCAAGGCTTCTTGGACGATGCGGAAAACGCCTACTTCCATGTGGGCAGGCAAGCGCTTTTCATAACCAAAGACGGCAAACTCTACGGTTGTGGACGAGTGCTTGTTGAACTCCTCGATAAAACGGCGCAGAGTCGGAACTAGCCCCAGATCATCTAAGGTCATGGGACGCAAATCGTAGATTATCTTGCGTATATCTTGCAGACTGGCCCGCACCAGATCCTTCAGATTGCGCAGTTCCTGTCGTACCTGATCCGTATCGTTATCCAGCAGCTTTTCACAAATCTCAGCCCTGATAACGACGCTGGCTAGGGTTTGGGCCGGACCATCATGGATATCGCGGGCCACCCGGCGCCGCTCTTCTTCTTGGGCTTTGATAACTCGCACGCCTAACTGCTGCCGCTGCTGGATACCATCCAAATGGCCTCCCAGATCGTGCAGACTGTTGCGCAGATATTGCAGTGCTACTCCCACATGGGTAGCTAGTTTATCGGCCCGTTCCACAGTGGCCTGTAAGTTCCGCAATGAGCACTCCAGCTCGTCCCGTTGAGCCCGCAACTGGGCTTCCCGCTCTTTCAGCACGAACAATTCCAGCTGAACCACTTGGGCATCTTCGTAGGCATTCCTAATAGCTGCTTCGGAGTGGCTGCGAAAAGTGCGGCTCACTTCCATAAGCCTTATTCTGGCCTGCCGAAACTGCCGCTCCTTTTCATCCACTTGCCGAATAACCTGCTCAGTGGCCTGTTTCACTTCCAACAGCTGGGCTTCAACTCGCACATATTCGGTTCTAGCCATTTCCGCGATTTCAAAAATCTCACTCTTACTCTCGTCAATGACATCTACTATCTTGTTGATGATCTCGTCCAGCTTGTCGAAAATGGTCAAGCACCCCCAGCCAAAATCCTCCTAATATCTTCTTCTTCCTACCTCTGCTATCCTGCCTGCAGGAACAAGAAAAAGGTGGGAAGTTCCCACCTTTTGTCGACAAATGTAAGTAATTAACTTACAGCTGGGCCTTAAGCTTTTCCACCATGTCAAGGCGCTCCCAAGGCAGATCCAGGTCATTACGACCAAAATGTCCATAGGCCGCTACTTGACGGTAAATGGGGCGGCGTAAGTCCAGATTCTTGATGATAGCAGCTGGACGCAAATCAAAATTGGCTTTGATTAACTCAATGATACGCTCATCGCTTACCTTACCGGTGCCAAAGGTGTCTACCATAATGCTGATTGGCTGGGCCACACCAATGGCATAGGCCAGCTGCAACTCACAGCGATCAGCTAGGCCAGCAGCCACCACATTCTTGGCCACATAACGGGCCGCATAGGCAGCAGATCGATCCACCTTGGTGGGATCTTTACCAGAGAAGGCACCACCACCATGGCGAGCAACACCACCGTAGGTGTCCACAATTATCTTGCGGCCGGTGAGCCCGGCATCACCTTGGGGCCCGCCTATCACGAAGCGACCCGTCGGGTTAACCAGAAAGCGGGTACGCTCGTCCAGCAGATGAGCAGGAATAACCGGCTTGATCACATGCTCAATAATGTCGGCACGGATGGTTTCCAGTTCGATAGAAGGCTTGTGCTGGGCCGATACGATGACCGTATCCACCCTTAGCGGTTTATAACCATCATATTCAACGGTCACCTGCGTCTTGCCATCGGGGCGCAGGTAGGGAATAACACGGGAACGCCGCACGTCGTCTAACCGCTTAGCCAGTTTGTGAGCTAAGGAAGTGGTTAGTGGCATATATTCCTCTGTCTCATTACAGGCGAAACCGAACATCATTCCCTGGTCGCCAGCCCCTATGGTAGAGGCGGCATCCTGCTCCCCTTCGACGCGGGATTCCCATGCATCGTCTACTCCCATAGCGATATCAGGGGATTGCTCGTCGATCGAAGTAAGCACGGCGCAAGTATCGCCATCAAAACCGTACTTGGCTCGTGTGTAACCGATGTCCTTTATTGTTTCGCGCACCAGGCGAGGAATATCTACATAGCAATTGGTACTAATCTCGCCAACCACCAGCACCATACCGGTAGTGACCGTTGTCTCGCAGGCCACACGGGCCATCGGATCCAGCGCTAGAATGGCATCCAGCACCGTATCAGAAATCTGATCGGCCACCTTGTCGGGATGTCCGGCAGTGACGGATTCAGACGTGAAAAAATAACGGCCTTTTTTCACTTGCAACCCCCCTAACTTGGTCTCAGAACTTGTCCACTATATAATAAAGGCAATTTCACTACATGTCAAACGAAAACAACAGCTGATTCTATCCCAGCTGTTGCGTCAAGAAAGTTACTATGAGACCCGCCACCAAGTTGCCCGCAGCTATGGCCGTGAGGGCCGTACGGATTGGAAAACCCAGCAAACCAGCGATCATTGAGCCAGTCCAAACCCCGGTGCCAGGTAGAGGAACAGCTACGAACAGAAACAGGCCTAGAGTCTTATATTTGTGTAACCCTTGGGCCTTGCGCAGAGACCGCTGTTCCAGCCAGCGTCCAAAGCGAGACCAGCGCCTTGAACGTTTGGCCCCTTTCACTAAAGGCCTAATCAGGTAAACAAGCGGTAATACTGGCACTAGACTACCCAGATAACTGATCACAAACGCTTCCGTTAGGGACATGCCTAACGCCACACCCACCGGCACCGCCCCCCTTAACTCTACGGCCGGCATCATGGCTATCATCAAGACAGTGAGTTCGCGCGAGATAAAACCAAGCAGGCTCCCCATGGCCCTCCCCCCTAATCCTCCATTACCGTGGGTGCGCCAGCGCGCGGCAATAGGCCTTGCTTAAACTCAGTTTAGCATTCTTGTTAAGTCCATCACAACCAATGGGTCTAGCGCGACTCCAGAATCTGGGCAGGATAAAAGGCTACTCCCAACATACCAGGACCACCATGTACCGCCAAGGCCGCACTTAGTTCCACAACGAACCCTCTGCCAATGCTAACCTTCTTCTGTAACCGCTCGTATAGTTCCTGGGCCTGTTCGGGGGCATCGGTGTGCTGAACCGCCAAGACTAGTGGGCCGGCACTGGCCGCCTCTAGTACCAGCGACTCCATTTTGCTGATAGCCCCCTGCCAGCTGCGCGCCTTATCGCTAACAACCACCAGACCGTCTTCAGCAGTCAGCACTACTTTAATATTCAAGAGACCGCCTAACAATGCCTGGGCCAAGCTTACTCGACCACTACGACGCAGGTGCTGCAAGGTAGGTAGAGCAAGGTAGACGCGATTGTTAGTGCGGATCTGCTCCAGTAAACACAGCACCTCTTCTCGGGTTTTGCCGGCCTTTACGGCCTCGGCTGCAGCCAGTGCCTGAAATCCCGTGCCCATTGCGGTGGTAGCGCTGTCAAAAACAGTTACCGCCCCCTCTGGCAGCATTTCAGCGGCCATCTGGGCACTGGCACAGGTTCCACTGGCTTTGGATGTGACTAGCACGGCAATGATTTGCTTCCCTTGTCTGACCAAGGGTTCAAAAACCTCAAGAAAGTCGCCGGGGGAAGGTTGGGACGTAGTAAGCAGCACCCCCTGCCGCTGCAACTGATACAAGTCGGCACTATCGATATCGATGCCCTCCCGTAAGCTGCGATCGGGCAGTTGAACCCATAGGGGTAATATGGTTAGGGGCAGATCTCCGACTACGTCAGAAGGCAAGCTAGCTGCCGAGTCGGTCACTATATGCAAATCGCTCATTTTCTTTCCTCCTTTTCACTGGTCCAAGAGGAGCCTTTACTATCTATATAGACGGGGTACTGCTCCGGAAGTGTTGCCCCTAATCCTAGTATTTGCCGAAAAGAAAAAAAGCCCCAGCAGCTATCGCCACTGGAGCTCTAGTAGTCAAGAGAGCTATCGTAATTGCTCTGCCACCGCACCTAGCTGTTGGATGAGATCTGCCAACTGTTGCAAGGCCCCATAAATCTCGGCGGTAGCAGTAGCCTGGGATTCGGCCACTTCCGAGGAAGCAACCACACCGTCGAGAATAGACTTCACCGAGTCCAGAGTCTGCTGGAGCGATTTGCTTATGTTCTCTGCCGATTCATTGCTGGTTTGAGCCAGTTTACGTACTTCGCTGGCCACTACTGCGAACCCTTGCCCCTGCTCACCCACACGCGCCGCTTCAATGGCGGCGTTAAGTCCGATCATACGGGTCTTGTTGGCCACTTGCCGCAAGAAACCAAGGACCTCTTCCACTTCACCCAAAGATTGCTCAGTTTGGGTGGCCGCTGCCGCCAGCTGTTGGCCGGAGGCGGCTAAGTCGGCCGATGTGCGCTGCAAGGTTTCCATGGCACTAGTGATTCGCTCGCTCACTTGGGTGGCCTGTTTGGCCAGGTTCTCGACATCGCTGGCGCGGGTCGTGAGGGCAACATTCACTTGCTCACGGGCGTTGACAAGTTCCATCATTACGTGGGCGGCTTGGGCGCCCACCAACTGGGTCGCAGGATGTTTCATTGCCTCCAATCGGGCCAGAACATCGGCACGACCGGTGGCCTCGATGATAACATCGATATCGGCTCTGTTGGCCAGCGGATCTATACTGGTTAAGGTCGGTATCCCTAAGCTACGGGCTAAAACCATACCCGGAGCATCCGTGCGCAGGTCAACCACATTAACTACCTGCACCGCCTTAAGAGTTGCCAAGGCTGCCAAAATGGCTCGCCCACCGGCTCCGCCACCAACAATGGCTATTCTGTGTTTCTGCATCTGTTCCACCCCCGATTGCTTTGCTGCCTTTATTCGCCAAAGAGAAGGATTTTTCCTTTTCCCGAAATGGTTAAAGCGACACCTGACGACACTTTCGGAGCTGATTCTCTACTCCCTGGGGACAACGTGCTGAGCTTATGAAACCCGTTCCGTCGCAAGTCGACTCGAACCCTTCGGCAGTGAACAGGAGATCTTTGGTGCTTAGCTTTAGGCTGACTGAAGCACAAAAAGGGCTATCGTGCCAGCGGACAATGCTACACAAAGCACGTTGGGCCCAAGAATCAACGGAGCGAGGGAGCCAAGGAGGAGCGGCAACAACAGGCCCAGCTGCCCTTGGCAATCAGCGTTTACTCCGACAGCGGCTGGACACCAGCGCTCTAGTATGACCTCGACCCAGCAGTACCAAAGAAAAAGGGGGCTGTTTTGCGACAGCCCCCTCGAATCTTCTTACTTACCTAGCAGATCTTCCCACATCTTGAGGTAGCTCTCTTTGCTGTAGAGCGGTTTAAACTCTTCCTTACACTTGAGGGCACCGGCAGCACCATCAGCCAACAAGTCAACCAGACTCATGGCCATCAACTTGGCCGGAACGATATAGGCCAATTCCGGATCAGCGATGGCAAAGTCGCTGGCATGCCCGCGACCAGTTACACCGCCCACATAGGGGTGAATAGTGGGCATAAGGGCGCTGACATCGCCAATATCGCTGGAACCACTGCCATGACCACCACAGGAAACCTCATCTTCCCCAACTAGGGCTACCGCATTCTCATAGAAGATCTTGTTCAGTGCCTCCGACTGGTAGCGAGGCAAATAGCCCGGAAGCTGCACAATTTCTACCTCAGCTCCTACCGCATGGGCTCCCGCCCTCAAGGCCCGATCCACCTTGTGGCTGGCATCAATGATGGCATTCATCTCCGCACCACGCACATAGGTTTCCATGCGTACGTCAGCCGGTACGATGTTAACCAGATCGCCACCCTTGGTAATAATCGGATGCACACGAATATGATCATTATCTTGGAAAGTTTCCCGTTGGGCATGAATAGCCATCAAGCCAAGCATGGCGGCATTGAGAGCGTTGATACCTTGATGGGGAGCTCCACCCGCATGGGCTTCTCTACCGACGTAGCGAATCAACTTGCCGATGAAACCGTTGCTGGAACCACCCACATTGATCTTGCGTTCACCATTGGCGGAGTGGAACATCATAGTCACGTCCACATCATCAAACTCGCCTAGGGCGATCAGTTCCTGCTTACCACCCAAGAACTTGATCTTGCCCTCATTACGCAGCTTGTTGCGATACTCCAATTCCACGAACTCTTCCGCTGGCACAGCCATGAAAGCCACATCGCCATCCAACTCGCTCATAAGCCCCGTATCCTTGAGGGCCATGGCCACGCCCAACATACCTGCCACCTGAGCGTTATGGCCACAGCTATGGGCTGCACCGGTGAGTGGATCGGCGTGGGGATGCTCCGGGCAGACCACCGCATCAAGTTCGCCCAGAACGGCCACCTTTACCTTGTTGCTGCGCCCCTGCATTTCAGCGCGTACACCGGTAAGGGCCAGTCCAGAACGATACTCGAGGCCCAGGGCCTTAAAAGTATCCTGCACCACGCTGGACGCGAACTCTTCCTTGTAACCCAGCTCTGGTTTCTCATAAATCTTGGTCCCGATGGCAATAATCTCATCCCGCCTAGCATCAATGGCAGCGCAAAGCTTTTCCTTCATCTCTTGTTTAGTCATTCGCAACGCCTCCCCGTGTGGTTCTAGCGAATATCTTCGCCTAACTAAATATTACTCTACAGAGGGGCTTAATCCTGCTCAATTTATAGGGGGCGAGCAATCAGAACATGCCAACGACCTCTTTTTGTTTGACCTCCAACTTGGCGCAGGTAGGCCCGGCCTTTGCCAGCCAGAGACAACACATCGCCGGCAGCCACCATCTTGTCACAACGAGTCTCCAGCAAGAAGTTGTGCTTCAATCTGCCAGCGCGGATTAGTTCGGCCGCTTGCGTGCGAGAAATGGAGTAGGCCGCTGCCACTACCGCATCTAGGCGCAGACTGGCGACAGTGGCCGAATGACAAACCTCCTGCGGTGTTGGGGGAATGATTTCCGACAGGGGAATAGGGGCTACAGTAATGCCTACCCGCCCCACCACCTGCCAGTTGGTCAGCACACAGCTGGCGATAGTGGGTGTTACCAACAGTTGACAGCCACTGGCCCCCACCAGGATGTCACCCACCATTTCCCGCTTGATACCTAAAGCCAGCAAGGACCCCAAAAAGTCACGGTGAGTTACGGTGGCAAAACTAAAGTTACCCCTGGCTTCCAAGGCGACCAAGGGGTACTCTGGCTCATAATCCAAGAACGGAGGCAAAAAGGCCACTATCTGCCGCTCTGCTCCCTCATAACCGCCCCAGCTGGCCAGAGTGGCCTCCCAGCGGTAGGCATACCGCTGTAGCAGGACCCGTTGCCCCGGATCCAAAAAGTTGGTATAGCAAGGCTGCTGACGTTGCAGCGCCAACGCCGCCTTGTCATCGGCCAGCGCCAGCAACAGCCGCTCTTCCGCAGCCAAATTCTCAGTTATTCTCCTGTCCACGACCTCACCTCTTTGTAGCAGCGGTGGTTGGCTACTCTTCCTTGGTACTAGAATCAGTCGAGGAGGTTAATACCCGAAGTCGGGGGCGGTTAGCCAGTTCCCGCATTTCCGCCGGAGTGTATCCTAGACAATGCCAAAGACGTGTTTCTTCATAGGCTTGCTCCAGCAAAGTTAGAAACTCAATGGTTTCGCCAAAACTGTTCAGCTTAACCCGACGCTCATTTAGGCGCAACAGCAGAGTGGGAATGGGAACCCGGTTGTTGAGGGCAAAGATAAGAAACATCAGCTCTTCAGCAGCCTCTTCTTCATCTAGTTGATGCTCATCCAGCAGGTACTCAAACAGTTCCCTATGGGCATCGGTCCAATCGATATACATCTGCTGAGCAGCGATAAGGGCCTGCTCTAAACTGACAGGATAGAAACCGTGTCCCTTGTGCTTAAGCTGAGCTTCCAGAACCTCCTCCACATTGATGACCCGTTTATCACAGACCACACCGTCAACATAATCGATATAACCGTTACTGGTACCGACCGTTTGCAGGAGGCTAGAAAAATGGGGTTCAGCTACTGCTATACCCAACCCCTCCACCATTAGCCGCAGCCGTTCCATTGGTACTGCCCCATAGTAGGAAAGCAACCCTCGACAAATCAGCAACACCTTCTGATTCTGAAAAATGGTTTTGCGCAACTCGTCATCACCCAGGTGTTGGCGACAGAGCAGGAGGACTTCACGCGGCATTATCAACACCGGCCCTTGATTCTCCAGAATCCCGGTAAAGGCCAGCCCCATTCGGCGCAGCAAAAAGAGGGTTGCAGGGGAAACGCCGCTCAGGTCTTTTAGTAGACCTTTTCTTCTTACCAGAGTTTGCAGATCTTCGTAGACCAACTCGTCCAGTAGTCTCAATTGGGTCGGCAAAGCCTCAATAATGGCCGCCTCCAAAGCTAAAACCAACTGCTCCTTGGATGCCCTGCTTAGACCCTTCAGTCGTAACTGCTGCCTAATCTCCGATAGCTCAGCCTTGGAAAGGCGCTTTAATTGATAGGCCAAACTATTGTCGGCCAGCATGTTGCGGAGCATACCTCCCTCCGCCAATTCTTCCAAGATTATTTCATGATCAAACAGATCCATCATTGCCTCCTGAAAACGGGATCGGGGAAAGGCCGCTTTTGGCAACCTCTCCCCTACAGTTTAAGCTTAGATGGCGGTCTTGTCTATAAACCCGTCCATCGCATCATAGTTATACTCTCTGTAAACCTGCAACGAAAAGCTGGTACAGTTCTTCTTCCCGTTCCGCCAAACTTAATGATAGATGCCCCCGATTACGGGCCATCCCCACTTGATTCACGGCCCCTAAGAAGGCTAAGGCAGCCACCTGCGGATCGTGGGGACGCAGAACGCCAGCAGCTACTCCCTCCTGCAAGATGCGAACATACAAGCCCATCAGTTCCTGCACACACTGCTCCAACTCGGGACGCAGGCTCTGAATCTTCTCTGATGTAGACTCCCTCAGGATCATCTGCAGCAGCGGATGATTCTTCTCCAGAATCTGCAAGTGAATCCTTGTAAGTCGGCGCAACCGGGACAACGGATGGCTTTCACTGGCAATCGCCTCTTGTGTCCGCTCGATTAACCGCTGTAGGCTCTCTAAAAGCAGAGAGTCAAAGAGCTTTCTCTTGCTCTGGAAATATAGGTATACCGTTCCTTTGCCAACCCCAGCTGCCTCGGCTATCTGCTCAATGGTGGCTTGATGAAAGCCATGGGCAGAAAAGACTTCGGCTGCCGCTGCCAAGATCAACTGGCGCTTATCCTGTGGTTCCATACTTCCGCCTCCCCATCTGACTGACTGGTCAGTCAGCTCCTACTTGTTAGTATATCGACACCCTTAGCCGTAAGCAAGCTGGCAAGGGAAGAATAAGAGAAGTTGTTAGGTTGGGCACAGGCACCCTAGTATGACCACGGCCCATCGGTAATACAAACAACAAGGGGCTGTTTTGCGACAGCCCCCTCTTTCCCTGTATTAACCTAAGATCCTATTGCGACTGCCCCTCCGAAAGCTGCTGCAATTGGCGATAGAGCACAGCAGCTAAGCCTACGTCGCCCGATTTGGCCATCTGCTCGGCTAAAGCCTGCCGATACATGTCTTCATAGATATCCCGTTGCATGCTGTCGGGGAAAAGGCCCCCCTTTACTGTGGATAACATCTGTCGCAGCAGAATCTCTAGAAAAGCCTGTTCCATGCCCTGGCAACTCTCCCAGAGTTTCTTCTGGTCAGGTGTCATCTTAGTAACATCGGGACGTAGATGATTGGTCATTACTTGCACTTTAAGAGCCACCTCCTGGCTGCCTGGGAGCGATGGTATCAGTAATAACGAGCGCCAACAAGGCCCCGATAAGGGCGGTTGCCAACTGAGTAACTCCGAAAGTGGCAACTGCCGCCGGTGGCAATTGCTTGCCAAAAATACTCAGAAGATAGTTGGTGGTTAACAGGAAGAATCCATACTTAGCCAGAGCTCCCAAAGCAGCAGCCACCAGACGCTGGCGACGTTGGAACAGACCGAAGACGATCGCTAAGGTGCTGTTGGCAGCCATGATAAAGGGGACCATGAAGGGCAACCCCATGATACCGGTAATCAATGCCACCCATGGGGTCAGCAACCCGATAAGGACGCCAGCCCAGATATCCACCATTGTAACCGCCAGCACTAGCACCGCGTTAATAATGCTGCCTGTTATCAGCTGGCCATAGGGAGGCCCTAAACGCAAGTTTTGCACCACCAAAGCTACAGCCAAGAGTAAGGCCGTGCGGGTGATCCAGCTGATCGGCTTTTTATTCGGCATTACTCCCACTTCCTTTGGGGTTAAAGCCCCGGTGAATTAATCTCTGGCCCTTAACGGCGCAGATTATTGGCCTGTTGTAACATTTCGTCGGAGGCCTGGATAGCCTTGGAGCCCACCTCATAGGCCCGTTGGGCGGTGATCAGGTTCACCATTTCTTCCACTACTTGCACATTGGACATTTCCAAGAAGCCGGGCATCAGACGAGCCCGCTGGTTACGTCCTGGTTCCCCAATATCTAGTGGCGCGTCGCTGACAAACAGGTTACCACCAATGGCCCGCATGGCATGGCGATTTGGCACCCTGGCCACGCCAATCTGTCCTAGATTTCTGGGAACGTCCGAGTTGCCGCTAAACCCTGTGACATTACCGTTCTCATCTATTTCTACTTGGCTGTACTCATTACCTATGACTATCTCGCGCCCTCTGATATCCAGTACCGGATAGCCACTGGAGGTCACCAAACGGCCACCAGATACTTGTAGCGATCCGGAACGGGTATAAGCAATACGGCCATCCAACGATACAGCCAAGAAGCCATCTCCATTTAAGGCCACGTCCAGAAGTTGACTGGTATGTAGCACCCCACCGTCAGAGAAGTCTCGTATGGTCGCCGCTACACGCACACCACTACCCAGCTGGAGGGTAGTCTCCTGAGCCCCAACTCGAGGAGCAGGCAAACGAGAATAGAGCAGGTCTTCGAAGGCCACTCGGCTCTTTTTGAAACCGGTGGTATTAACATTACTGATATTATTAGCGATATTGTCCATGTTGATTTGCTGAGCAAACATACCGGTACTAGCGGTATAAAGCGAACGTATCACGTTCCAGCCCTCCTCTTATAAAAGGTATGCCACTGCCGCTGTCGGTTGGCAGTGGATTCGGGCCCCTGCACAGCAGTCCAGCCCGTTTTAGCAACTAGAAGCGACCTACCTCATTGACAGCCTTGTTCAAAGTCTCATCCTGAATCTGAATAATCTTAGCGTTGGTCTCGTAGAGGCGCATAGCGGTGATCAAGTTAACCATCTCTCTTACGGCTTGTACATTAGCCTGCTCCAGATAGCCCTGCATAACCTGAGGGTTGGCTGCTGGCATCACTTCACCTTCGATGTTCCAAAGACTATTGCCCAGACGGGTCAATTGGGCGTCAGTGGCCGGGTTGACTAGATAGAGTCGACCTAACTGCATACCATTGGCAGCAATCAAGGTTCCGTCGGTGGCTATCCTTAGTTCATTGGCATCGGAAATACGAAGACGTTGCGGCGCCCCCATAGGATTGTGACCCAACACGTAGGCTCCCGCCATAGTACGCAAAAAACCTTCCCCATCTACCATCAGTTGACCATTACGGGTATAGGCTCGTCCACCTTGCAGGGTTTCCACAGCCAAGAAAGTCAGTTGATCCGCCGTCGAAGCCCCTCCATCAATCAAAGCTATATCAAGAGGGTTATTGGTTGCTAAAGGCAATCCGGCTCCCCAGTCGGGAGTTCCTAAACGGAAGTTCACACCAGAACCCAGTTGCCCCAAATAGACAGGGGGCTCATTGTTGGTATAGCGGTAGATCTCTCGCTCCAGTAGGCTTTGAAATAGCACCTGCTCCCGCTTAAAACCTGAGGTACTAACATTGGCCAAGTTGTTACTAATCGCATCCATATGCCGCATACCTGCATCAAGACCCGTTGCGGCCGTGTAGAGTCCGCGAATCAATGCGCTTCACCTCCTCTTTGCTAGAAACTAAGCTCTCCTTCTCGGTTCTTCAAAAAGGGTCATTCCCTTTAACTGGTCTAACACCTCAAGGGCTCGACCGGTACCGCGAGCCACGCAAGTAATGGGATCATCGGCTAATACGGCCGGGACATGGGTGACCTCCGACAAGAGCTTGTCCAAACCGCAAAGTAGGGAACCGCCACCAGTCAGAATTATACCCTTGTCCATGATATCGGCGGCCAGTTCAGGGGGGCAATGTTCGAGCACACTGCGTAGCAAAGCCACAATGGCATTCAAGGGTTCGGAAAAGGCCTCTAGGGTTTCCACGGAGCTCACTGCAATGGTCTTCGGTAGACCAGTTAGCAAATCGCGGCCCCGCACTTCCATGGTCCCATTACGGGCTCCTGGGTAGGCCGTTCCGATGCGTAACTTCATCTCTTCAGCGGTGCGCTCACCGATGAGCAGATTATACTGCTGCTTCATGTAGCGGATAAGGGCTTCATCAAAGCGGTCACCGCCGACACGCACACTATCGGCCAGAACAATACCGCCCATAGACAGAATGGCCACGTCGGTGGTGCCACCGCCAATATCTATCACCAGGCTACCTTCGGGCTTAGAAATATCGATTCCTGCCCCTAAAGCGGCCGCTACCGGTTCCTCGATTACCGCCACATTGGCACCGCCGGCACGCTCGGCCGCATCTCGTACGGCTCGCCACTCTACAGCCGTCACACTAGAGGGTACGCAGACCATTATACGGGGTTTAACCAAAAGCCGTTTACCTAAAGCCCGGCTAATAAAATACTCCAACATCTTTTGGGTGATGTCAAAATCGGCTATTACGCCTTCCCGCAAAGGGCGAATAGCCACAATGTTACCGGGTGTACGCCCAATCATGCGCCGCGCTTCTTCTCCAATAGCCAGCACCTTGCCGCTATTGGTATCCATGGCAACTACCGCCGGCTCATTGAGAACCACGCCCTTGCCCTTGACGTAAACCAACACAGTGGCTGTTCCTAGGTCAACCCCGATATCCGTGCCTCTAAGCATCAAACCCACCCCATTCGCCAATGCTTGTCCACTAAGCGGTCCAAAGAGAAGGCAGTTGTGGTAGCTGCCTTCTTTCTGATGCGTATGTAAAGGACCATCCAAAGCATCCGTAACCGTAATCGTAGTATGTTGGTAATAATACGCTCAGTGCTTCTGGCAAAAAAGCCCTGGCAGTATCATTATTCGACATTGGCTTTGGCATCTCCTGTCTTATTTGAACGAAAATATTAGCCTTTATACTTTCTTCTTGTGGCATCGCCTCCGCGGAGGTGCCTGACATCTTTGTTGTATTGCAGGACCTCCTGTACTTCGGCGTAGAGGCCGGCATGCACTGACCCCAGGCGTTCAGTCATATCCTTGTGAACGGTACTCTTGCTGACGCCAAACTTCTCGGCTGCCTGCCGCACTGTGGCTCTAGTGCTAGCTATATAGCGAGCAATGTCAAGTACCCGCTGATAAATGTGGTCGTTCACACTGGCCGCCTCCCCCCGTAGCTACTAACTTCAGTAAATATATATGAGCTAGCAGAAGGGATATGCCGAAAAACCAGAAAGCTGGCCCTTGCGAGCATTTTGCCGCAAAAGCCAGCTCTCCAACTCTAGGGTTGCCATCTGTTGCTAGGGTCTATTGGTTGCCCGTTATGCAACAGAGTAAAATGCATATGGAGCTCATCAACCATTTCAATGGGTGGATTCTCCTCGACTAGACCAATCACTTGGCCGGCTGCCACCCGCTCGCCCACTTGCACTCTCGGCTCATGGATATTGCTATAGCTACTTATCCATCCGCCTCCATGATCAATGTGGATGTAGGTTCCCCAGTAGGGATCGTTACTTATCAACTTTGTCACAGTACCAGCAGCAACCGCGCGCACCTCTGCCCCTCTCTCGGCGGCAAAGTCAACGGCCAAATGGGGTCGCCAATCGCCCAGCGTGGCAGACTTGGCACTTAGCGTATATCCGCACTGTATGGAAGCGTTAGCCAAGGGCCACTGCAACTTCTCCAACGGCACAACTGTGGAAATCACCGGTTCAGTGGGTTCTGCGGTCTCCTCGTCTAGCTCAGCCTGGGATTCGCCGCCAGGTGGGGCCGGCGGCTCCTGGCGATATTCTCGTTCCTCTGGCTGTTGGCTAGCCTCGTTGGGTACGGTGGTTACCACTTCCTCCTCTTGCTCGGGAGTATGCCCCGGCAGTGGTTGGTTTTCAAAACGGGAAACAAAGAAGGCTCCTATTGTTAAAACTACTAGCAAATATACTCCAAGTTGACCGCGTTTAGTTAAGCGGAAGGATGCAAATTTCGTTCTAAGCCAATTCCATAAACGACAACGCCAGAGGGAGAGTCTTAGACGTATTTTATGATACCTAGTTTTAAGCACATGTTTCACCTCCAGGTATGAGTCTAGCCAAAATACGACTTGCTATACCTGAAGGTTGGCTAGGGCCAATGGCGCTCTAGTATGACGTCTGCCCCTTAGCTACAAGGGCTTGGTTGATATCGTCACGCATGCGGATGGCGGCAGCGCGGGCGGCGTCCGCGTACTTCTCGGCACCGAACTGGGTGTCTTGCTGGTAGGCGAAGATTATGCCGCGGGACGAATTGACCACCGCACCCAGTCCGTCGGGATTGAAAGCGGGCAACACATCTTGGGCACTGGCCCCTTGGGCCCCATAACCAGGCACAAGGAACAGTGCCTGGGGCATCAACTGACGTAGCTGGGCTGCTTCCTGGGGATAGGTGGCGCCCACAACGGCTCCGACGCTGGAATAGCCTTCCTTACCGACTAGATCTTCTCCCCACCGGTTAACCATACGGGCCATACGGGCATAGACCGGTTCACCCGCAATCAGCTGATCCTGCAGCTCTCCCGACGATTTGTTGGAGGTCTTGACTAAAACGAATATCCCCCCTCCGGAGGCCGCACAGGCCTTGACAAAGGGCTCTATCCCATCACTGCCCAAGTAAGCATTGACCGTAACCGCATCAGCCTGCATGGTCCAGCTGGGCTCGTCGTTACCGTCAGTTATACCCCCTAAGTAGGCTTGGGCATAGGCTACCGCTGTACTCCCAATGTCGCCCCGCTTAGCATCAGCAATAACCAAGAGTCCTTGTTGCCGTGCATAGTCCACCGTCTGCACCAGAGCATGCATACCCCAAGGACCGTACTGTTCATAGAAGGCCAGCTGGGGCTTAACGGCAACGGCGATGTCATGAACTGCATCGATAATGGCCCGTCCGAATTGATAGAAGGCAAGGGCTGCCGCTTGCGGTTCTAAACCGTTGTACTTAGTGGCTAAGTTCTGCAGTTGGGGCGGCAGAGACTGCCAGCGCGGGTCAAGACCTACCACCACATGACTCTTTTTTCCCCTAACTGCTGCAATTAGACGATCAGCGAAGTTCACCAAGAATAACCTCCCCATCTCTTAGGCTGTTTTGACAGTAGCCTATCCCTTAAAAGGAGTCAAGGGGCGGCCTGCGCCACCCCTAATCAGCGGGAAACTTAATTGATACCTGTGTGCCTTGTCGTGGCTGGGATTTGATGGAGAACTTAGCTCCATAGGAGTTGGCGATGTGCTTGCATTGAACCAGCCCCAAACCAGTACCACTTGGTTTTGTGCTAATAAAGGGGGTACCCACCTTAGCCACCATTTCAGGAGTCATACCACAGCCTGTATCACTCACGACCAGGTATGGTTCGTTCTCCTCCGTTAGACCCACCTGAACCCGAACGGTACCACCAGCGGCGGTGGCTTCCACCGCGTTGCGATAAAGATTCAGCAACAACTGCTGGATATCATCAGGGCACATGAGGAACTCGGGGGTATCCTCCAGTTCCACTTGCAGATTCAGCCCAGCCAGATGGGCCTCACTTTCTAGCATGGGCCTGATTCTATTGACTATGGCTGTCAGAGAGTCAAGCGTTGGCTGCCTCAATCGTTCTTTGGCCAAGTCAAGAAAGTCTTGCAGCATAGAGTTGACCCGATCTAGTTGTTCAATCAACAGTTCATATTGTTGGCAGAGATCGGACCGTTGTTCAGTGGCGCTCAGGAACTGCAGATGTCCTCGCACTACCGTCAAGGGGTTGCGGATCTCATGGGTCAGGCTGGCAGCCAGTTGGCCAACCATTTGCACCTTTTCTAAGCGTTCCAGCTCCCGCTGCTGCAAGACCCGCTCCGTAACATCGATGAAGAGACAGGCGGCTCCTTGTATTTCTCCTTGCTCGCTATAAAGGGGCTGGTTCACCGCCTCAAAATAGCGGGATAGGCGGTGACTAATCCGTCTAGCCTTGATGCCCTTATGTAAAGCCTCTAAAAGCGGCGAACTCTCACTAGACAGTCCGAACCGTTGATGAAAAGCGCTGATATGATTCCCCAGCATGTTGTCCTCTGTACAACCCAATTCCTTAAAGGCAGGGCAATTGAAGAAGGTGATGATTTCGTTCCTGTCGATAATGATTAAGCCGCCGGGAATGTTCTCCAAAACCCAAGTTATCTGTGCTTGTACATCGGGCGACGGCTTCTGCGCATACAGATGACTGTTAAGGACTGATTGCACCAGTGATCACCCCTCTCTGCAATACCCACCGATGAATATTATATATGATTTCGACATGGAAATACCAACTTCGACAAAGACTAAGTCATTAACGCAGTTTTGTGACCTCGGTCCCTTGATAATAATGCTTGAGAATGGCCCCATAGTCTTTACCCGCTTTTCCCATACCATCGGCTCCATATTGACACATGCCTACCCCGTGACCATAGCCCTGCACTTGAAACACTATCTGCTCTCCTTCAATCTTGTAGGTAAAACGGGTGGAGTTAAGTCCGAGGGCATGGCGTAGGGCGGTGGCTTTAAGACTGGAGCTACCCAGCTTGACGGTAGCAACCCGGCCAGTGGCGGTCTTTTCCGCCACGGTAAGGGCCGGTGCCTGCGACTTGAGTCCCTGAGCTGTGACGGCGATGGTACCGTCTAGTTCCCGCAAGGCAGCAGCAAATGCGCTCAAACTAAACTTCTGCTCCGCTTTCAACTTGGGGGAGTGCTGGCAATAGGTGCAGGTCACTGGCACCAAGTAGGGAAAGGATTGCTGCCAAACGGCACCCGCATCTTCCGTCTGCCCTCCACAGGTGGAATGAAAAAGCGGGTCAATAACAACCCCTTGGTAAGTGATTATCTGTCCTGCCGTTTCTTCTACCGCCTGAGATATTTTCGTCCAGTTACTGGAGTACTCGATCATTCCCCATTTTTTTTGTAACTCGGCAGCTGGCAGCCAGGCTTGACAATGGCCCGGATCGGTGCAGAGATCGGCTCCGGGATGGGCATCACACCCGCGTCCCCCAAAAACCCGGGCTCGTTTTACCGCATAGGTACGCGCAGCCACGGCCTGGGCCTTTAGGGCTTCCAGATGGAAAGAAGCGGGCATTTCGGCTGCCACCACGCCTTTCACATAATCCTCTAGCGCCAAGGGCATTAGCTGTTGACTATCGGTGATATAAACTTGGATTTTGACGCCGGGCTGCTCTAGACTGGGAGTGGGTGCCACCTTTTCCCAGCTACCTACAATCATAGTGGGCAAAACGAGGATCACGATGGTGACGGCTATAAATAGAGTAAGGACTGGCCGCACTGGGTCCGGGCCCCCTTCCAATTTCAGTTTGGCTACACCTATAACTATTGGACGGGCCTAGGAAATATGCCTCAAAGGAGGGCTGTTCACAAAGGTGCATCTTGCGAACGGCCCCATGATATAAAAGGGACGTCGCACGCGACGCCCCTGCAAAGCAGCATCTGAGATTCAAACATGCACACTGCCCTAAATGTCGGGCAAACGTTCAATGTCAGCCCCTAGAGCTCGTAGCTTCTCCACTATCTGTACATAGCCGCGGTCGATATGATAGGCATTAGTCACTATTGTCTCTCCCTGGGCTACCAAGCCAGCTAGGATGAGGGCGGCACCGGCCCGTAAGTCGGTGGCGGTCACGGTAGTACCGGTCAGACGGCTGGGTCCACGCACTAGAGCTTGCCGACCACTCACTTTTATTTGCGCCCCCATACGGCATAGCTCGGGTACGTGCTGGAAGCGATTTTCAAAGACTGTTTCAGTAACTAGGCTGGCCCCATGGGCTTGAGTCAATATGGCTATTAACTGGGGTTGAACATCGGTAGGGAAGCCCGGATAGGGTAGTGTTCGCGCGTCAATACCCTGCAGACAAGCGCTAGGCAAAACGGTTAGTTCATTGTCCCTTTCGCTCACTATGTTGCATCCGGCCTCCTGCAACTTGGCTAGAACTGCGCGCATAGCCCCCGTATCTACGGGACCGATAGTCACTTTACCCCCGGCTAAAGCCCCAGCGATGAGGTAAGTTGCGGCCTCGATGCGGTCGGGAATAACTACTTGCTTGGTACCCCTTAGGTGTTCTACTCCCTCGATTTCAATACGGTCGGTGCCATAGCCAGAAATGCGGGCACCCATGTTGTTTAGGAACTCTGCTAGATTGATAATCTCTGGCTCCGCCGCCGCATTTTCAATCACGGTTGTGCCCTCCGCCAGGGTGGCGGCCATCATGATATTCTCTGTGGCGCCCACACTGGGGTAGTCCAGATAAATATAGGCCCCCTGCAACTTCTGGGCTTGCACCTCCACATAACCGTGGTTGGCTTGCACTTCGGCTCCTAGGGCATGAAAGCCCCGCAGATGCAGATCAATAGGGCGGCTGCCAATGGCACAACCTCCAGGTAGGGAAATGCGAGCCCTACCCAGCCGCGCCAGCAAAGGCCCCATGATGAGAACCGAAGCCCGCATGCGGTTCACCAGCTCGTAGGGAGCCTCCCAACCGATTAGATTTGCTGCCCGCACATAAACGGTTCCTACACCGTCGGTTTCAATCTCCAATCCCAGCGATTGCAGTAGATCCAACATTACTATAACGTCGTTTAGCCAAGGAATGGGAGCAAGGCAGTTTTCTCCCTCCCCTGCCAATATGGAGGCGGCCAAGATCGGCAAAGCCGCGTTCTTGGCGCCACTAATAGCAACCTGGCCTGAAAGCTGCCGCTCACCCCGAATTAGGATTCTGGCCATCGGTCACCTAGATGGACTCCCAAACACTGGGGCAGCCCAAGTAGATCCATGTGTTGTTTTCCTCCTCGATGTAACGCATGGCCAGGTTAATGTTAGCTATGCCTTTACCATAGGTGTGGGTATCCAGGCGGGCCGAGTAACCACTGACCGATACCAGAGGCCCATTTTGATACATGTTTTTCATCTCTGCCTCCGTATCGCGCATAACTTGGTTAACCAACTCGGCTACCCGATCAGGGGAGAGGCGCCCTTCCAGAACACCTACCAATTGGGTGGCATGCTCCGGTTTGGCACCTAGGGCAGCAGTGCCTTGGGTAAGCAGAGCATACATGGCCGCTAGGTTCGGCTTAGCCGATTTATCATAGAGGCTGAGCAATAAATAGGTATCTTGTTCTCCGTCGCACTCGGTAGACTGGACAGCGGCCAAAAGAGTAACTCCGCTGTTCAGCTGGGTCTGGATCTTCGCTTCTCTCATGGTGATCTGACCAAACTCTTCATCGGCACTCATACTCTCTAGCTGAATGGGACCCGCATCCGACAGCCCCATGGCGGTCAAGACTCGGCTAAGGATCTGTCCCGCATCTTCCGGCTTATGGACCGGCTCCTTCACTTCACACCAGGCATCAACGGTAGCTTCCAGCAGCACAGCCCCCGTGTCGGCCATAACCTTAGCCAAATCGATGGGAGGCGTGGCCTTAAAGGCTTGGATGGCGACACTGCTACCGTAAAGCATCATACTAACAAAAACTATGGCGGCGATCTTACGCATTTGCTTCCCCCCAAAACAATAATTCCAGCTATCAGTATGGCCATTTAACACTGGAATAAACATGGGAAGCAAAAAACCGAGGAGTTACCTCCTCGGTTGGATGAATACCTCTTCTTCACTATGGGCTTCGGTAGTGGTGACAACTACCGCCACCTCATTACGATACTCGGGAGAATGAACGACGGTGATTGGAAGCTGCCGTTTCTTGGCCGTCTGCAAAATGGGGCGGGCATGCTGCACTTCCGAAGCTTTCACAAAGATATGACAACAACGGGAATCAGCCAAGGCGTTTACCAACTCCTGGGGTACAGGGCGCAGGCGCAGGACCTCGGAAGTAATGGCCCATAGGACCTGTTCTGGGAACTGACCCAAGAACTGGCTCCGCTCCCAGCGTCGCAATTGGGGCGGCCCACTGAGGCCGATGGCAGCGGCCTGCTCTAACCTATCCTTTTCCAAGAAGGCTTGAGTAGCCTCAGCCTCTATCCGTTGTATAATCTTTGCACCGCCGGCCATCTTGTTACTCCTCAACCCCGGTCGCTCGCAAGCGCGTTAAGGCTTTGCGCAGAGCAATCTCAGCCCGCACCACATCGATCTCCTCCTGTTGTTGGTTGGCCAGACGCTCTCGCGCACGCGCCAGAGCTCGGCGGGCCCGATCCACATCGATCTCCTCTGCCAGTTCAGCCGTTTGGGCTAGAACGGTTACCTTATTGTCAGGGCTGACTTCTAAGAAGCCACCGCTTACTGCCAAGCGCCTCTCCTGGTCAGCTCCCTCTGCCTGTACACGCATCACACCCGTATCCAGCACGGTAACTATTGGGATATGGTTTGGCAAAACACCGATTTGTCCGTCCGCCGTTTGCGCCACAACCAAGGTTGCTTCCTGGCTGAGGACAGTGCGTTCTGGGGTTACAACCTCTACCCGCAGCGAGCTCATTTACTGCCCCCTGCCTTCTGCCTTCATGGCTTCCGCCCTCTTGACCACGTCGTCAATGGTGCCGGCCATCAAGAAGGCCTCTTCCGGAATATCATCGTGTTTGCCTTCAAGGATCTCGCGGAAGCCCCTCACCGTCTCCTTCACAGGCACATATTGCCCTGGTCGGCCGGTAAAGACTTCAGCCACAAACATGGGCTGGGTCAAGAAACGCTGAATCTTGCGGGCTCGGGCTACGATCAGCTTATCCTCTTCCGATAGCTCGTCCATACCTAGAATAGCAATAATGTCTTGCAGCTCCCGGTAACGTTGCAATACCTGCTGCACGCCACGGGCCACATCGTAGTGCTCTTGCCCTACGTAGCGAGGATCAAGTATCCGGGACGAAGAATCCAACGGGTCAACGGCCGGATAGAGACCGAGCTCAGCGATTTGCCGCGACAAGACGGTGGTTGCGTCTAAGTGAGCAAAGGTTGTGGCCGGAGCCGGGTCGGTCAAGTCATCGGCCGGCACATATATTGCCTGCACCGACGTAATAGACCCCTTCTTCGTGGTAGTAATTCGCTCCTGCAAAGCGCCCAAGTCGGTGGCTAGTGTTGGCTGGTAACCAACGGCGGAGGGCATACGACCCAACAAGGTGGAAACCTCTGAACCGGCCTGTACAAAACGGAAAATATTGTCAATGAAGAGCAATACGTCTTGCCCCTCTTGATCACGGAAGTACTCGGCTAACGTGAGTCCCGTTAGACCCACCCGCATACGGGCCCCCGGCGGCTCGTTCATCTGACCAAAGACCATGGCCGTCTTGTCGATAACGCCTGATTCCGTCATCTCCAGGTATAGGTCGTTACCTTCACGAGTTCTTTCACCTACACCAGCAAAAACCGAGAAACCACCGTGCTCGGTAGCGATGTTGCGAATGAACTCCATAATAAGCACCGTCTTGCCCACACCGGCACCACCGAATAAACCTATTTTACCACCACGGGCATAAGGACAGAGCAGGTCAATGACCTTTATACCGGTCTCAAGCATTTCAGTGGTTGGCTCCATTTCCTCCAGGGAGGGAGCAGGACGATGGATGGGGAAGCGCAAGTCGCTTTCAATGGGCCCCTTTTCGTCAATGGGTTCTCCTAACACATTCATAATGCGTCCCAAGGTTCCTCTCCCTACGGGCACGCTAATAGGACCACCCAAAGGTTTTACCTGCATGCCACGCACCAAGCCATCGGTGGATGACATGGCGACACAACGAACCGTATTGTCGCCCAGATGGTGCATAACCTCTACAGTTAAGTCAATCTGGGTGCCATTGGGCGTAGTCCCTTCAATACGCAGGGCATCTAGAATCTTGGGAAGCTCGCCCTCGGGGAATCTGACGTCGACAACCGGCCCGATTACCTGGCTGATCACCCCGTTTTTCATGGCTTGACCTCCTTACTTCAGTGCCTCGGCACCAGCCACGATTTCGGAAATCTCGCTCGTGATGCTGGCCTGACGGGCACGGTTAAAGCTGATTGTAAGTTTCTCTATCATTTCATCGGCGTTCTTAGTGGCTGCCTCCATAGCTGTCATACGTGCCGCCTCTTCACTGGCCTTGGCCTCTAATAGTGCCCGATAGACAATGGTTGACACATAGCGAGGAAGCAAAGCATTAAGCACCGCCTCTGGAGACGGTTCAAATAAATACTCGGCAGCCAAACCTTCCGTTTTGGCAGTCGGCGCCGACAGCGGCAGGAGGCGTGTTACAGTTTGCCGTTGCGTAAGGGCATTAACAAAGCTCGGGTAGACTAAATAGATCTCATCTAGCAACTCACTGAGATAGAACTCGGTGAGTGCATTGGCGATCAGATTAGCCTTGGCAAAGGTAATCTCATCGCCCAGGCCCACGTACTCTCCCATGAGGTTATAACCGCGGCGTTTAAAGTAGTCGCGACCTTTACTGCCTACAGTAATCAGGTGCACACTACGCGGGTCGCGCTTCTCCAGCTCCCGCAAGGCGTTGCGTATTATACTGGCAGCAAAACCACCAGCCAAACCGCGATCGGCTGTGATGACTACGAAGCCTGTGTTCTTAACTTCCCGCTGAGCTAAGAGGGGATGGAGAGAAGTATCCACACGCGTACCTAAGCGGACCAACACTTCTTCCATTTTATCGGAGTAGGGCCGTCCAGCGAATAAGGCCCGTTGAGCCCGGCGTAGCTTAGCTCCAGCCACCATCTTCATAGCCCGGGTGATCTGCTGGATATTGCGAACTGATCGGATACGCCGTCGGATATCCTGCATAGTTGCCACTATTCGTCACCTCACCTTCCTCAATAAACTGTCGGCACTAGGAGAAAATCCGCTTAAAGTCGGCTATTGCATCTTCCAGTGCTTGTACAGTTTCGGGTTTAAGCTCGGCTTCGGTGCGAATCTTCTTTAGGATTTCTGGCCGTGAATCCCGCAAATAGCTGACGAAGCTATCAGCAAAGGTGGTTACTCGCGCCAGCTCAACACCATCCAGATGGCCGTTGACTCCCAAATAGAGCTGGACCACCTGCTCTTCTACTGGCATGGGAGCCCCTTCCGGCTGCTTCAGCAACTCTTGCAGGCGCTCACCGCGATTAAGACGGGCTTGGGTAGCTCGATCCAGCTCAGAACCAAACTGGGCAAAAGCCGCCAGCTCGCGATACTGGGCCAAATCGAGGCGCAGACGCCCGGCCACTTGGCGCATGGCTTTGATCTGGGCGCTACTACCAACACGGGACACGGAGAGGCCTGCATTCACCGCTGGTCGCAGACCGGCGTAGAAGAGGTCGCTTTCTAAGTAGATCTGCCCGTCGGTTATGGAGATAACGTTGGTCGGTATATAGGCTGAAACGTCGCCGGCTTGAGTTTCGATGATGGGCAGTGCTGTTAATGAACCGCCACCATACTGGCTGGACAACTTGGCAGCCCGTTCCAAAAGACGAGAGTGCAAGTAGAAAACGTCGCCTGGATAGGCCTCCCGCCCAGGTGGACGGCGAGTAAGCAAACTCATGGCCCGGTAAGCCACCGCATGCTTAGACAAATCATCATAGACGATTAGCACGTCTTTACCCTGCCACATGAAATCCTCGCCCATGGCACAGCCGGCATAGGGAGCTAAGAACTGCAAAGTGGCTGACTCGGAGGCGGTGGCGGACACAATAATTGTATAATCCATGGCACCCCTCTCTTCCAGGGTACGCAAAATGCGAGCCACCGTGGAAGCCTTCTGTCCAATCGCCACATAGATGCAGATGACATTTTGTCCCTTTTGGTTGATGATGGTATCGACCGCAATGGCCGTCTTACCGGTACCCCGGTCACCAATGATCAACTCGCGCTGCCCACGACCGATGGGTATCATGGAGTCAATAGCTTTAATACCAGTCTGGAGCGGCGTTTTCACCGGTTCGCGGGTGACAACGCCAGGGGCGATGACCTCGACGGGGCGAGCTTTGTCCGTCTGAATGGGACCTTTGCCATCGAGGGGCTGCCCTAAGGGGTTAACTACACGGCCGATCATGGCCTCGCCTACTGGCACTTCCACGATGCGCCTGGTGCGGCGGACCACATCGCCTTCCTTGATATGTCTATCATCGCCTAAGATTGCACAGGCAACGTTATCTTCTTCTAAGTTGAGCACCATACCATAAACGCCACCGGGGAACTCCAGGAGTTCGCCGGCCATAGCCTCTGTAAGACCATAGAGCCGGGCAATGCCGTCACCTACTTGCAGTACAGTACCGACTTCATCGAGCGCGATGGCGGCCTCAAACTCTTCTATCTGCTTTCTTAATATGGAACTGATCTCTTCAGGTCCTAGTCGCATCAACTACTCACCCCTGACTGATGAACTTGTGCCTGCATTATTCTCTGGCGCAGTTGCTGCAAGCGACGGGCTAGACTGCCGTCATAAACCTTGTCGCCGATCCTAAGCACCACACCACCTAATAAGGACTTATCAATTCTCGCATTCAGCTCCACCTTCTCACAGCCAGTCAACGCTCTTACCTGTTGACCTAACTGCTCCAGTTCGCTGTTATTGAGTTGGCGAGTAGCGGTCACTTCCGCAACCAACTCACCTCTAAACCGCCTTAATGCGGCCTGGTAAGCGGCAACGATGCTTGCCAGTTCTGCCTCTCTCTTCTTCTGCCACAGCAGTTGGACGAAATTATGGGTGATCTTCTCCACCAAAACCTTCTCCAAAACCGGCATGAGCATGGCGCGTTTCTTGGTCGGCGGCAACTGCTTATGATAAAAGAAACGCTCTACCTCGGGACTCTGGGACAACACATGCATTAATGCGGCCAGATCATCGGCAACAGCATCAACTAGCCCTTGGTCCTGAGCAGCGTCAAAAAGGGCACGAGCATAACGTTCAGCAATCACTCTACTGGACATGGGCCTTATCCATCCCCGCTATAAACTCTTGCACCAGCCGTTGATCAGTCTCAGGGTCCAACTTCCTGCCCAGCAGATGGCCTGCCGCCAGAAGCGTCAGCTCACCAATTTCATCCCGTAGAGAAGCCAGCGCCTTGTCGCGTTCTAAGGCTATCTGCTTTTCTGCTCGCTTCAACATTAGCTCTGCCTGCTCACGGGCCTCTGCTTCAATCTCGGCCCGCACTGTGGCTGCCTGTTTGGTGGCATCTTCTATAATACGCCGTGCCTCTTCCCTGGCCTCGCTTAGTTTGGATTCATAGGTAGCCACTAACTCGGCAGCCTGCGCCCGGCTGCTTTCGGCAGCTTCAATTTCCTTTTGCACGTGCTGTGCCCTTTTGTCCAAAAATTCCTTCACCGGACGGAAGAAAAACCGGGCCATGAGAGCATACAGCACCAACACATTCACAATAACAAAGACGATCTGAGGAATCTTTATGTCCATAATCCATGGCCTCCTTGACTTAAAGGCTAGGGTTATACTCGTCAGCATTAGGGCTGCTCCAGGCTGGAGCAGCCCTACTTGCAAGAGCTCTAACCAATAACGGCGCGTGCTAGGCCAACCAGCAAGAAAGCGATAACTAAAGAGTAAATACCTGTCGTTTCAGCGATGGCCTGGCCTAGGACCATGGTTAGCATGATTTTGCCCTGAGCTTCCGGTTGCCGACCTACTGCTTCAACACCTTTTCCAGCAGCATATCCTTGACCGATAGCAGGACCAATACCTGCAATCATGGCAATGCCTGCACCAAGAAGTCCGAAAGCTGCAACTGCAAATGAGTTCCACTCCATTTTCTTGCCCTCCTTTCTCTTGTAGCAACAAATTATATTAATCCATTGCCATAGCAATAAAGACCATGGTTAGGATTGAAAACACAGCTGTCTGCAGCACACCTGAGAATAGGTCAAAATAGACATGTATCGGAACTGGTATGAGAAACGGGAAAGCTGAGTAGATCAGTCCCCCTATTACTAGTCCACTAAAGATGTTCCCAAAAAGACGGACCCCCAAAGAAACGGGCTTGGCCAATTCACCAAACACATTTATAGGCAAGAGTAGAAAGAAGGGACTGACAAACCCTTTTAGATATCCCACCAACCCATGGGATTTGATGTTATAACCATTTATCAAGAAGAAAGATATGAGCCCTAACCCGAGGGTCATGTTGATATCTGCCGTAGGTGGGCGTAATAGACCAAAGGACCACACACCCACTGTGTTACATAAGAAGAGCAGTATCATAAGGGTACCAATAAATGGGGTAAAGAAGCGACGCTCGTTCCCCATCACAAACCCTACGAAGGAATCGATGGTCTCCACCAGCATTTCCACGGCATTTTGCTTGCCCCTAGGTAACCAAGAGAAGTTTCTGGTCAACAGAATTCCTGCCACAATCATGATCGCGGAAACCACCCAGAGAGCAACAATAGTCTCGTTGACTTCAAAGGGACCCAGTCTAAAAAAGACCGTTTGCGCTCGCAGTATATCATCCATATATCAGATTCCCCCCTTTCGACTCCGTGTGCTTATGAGATTACGTAGATAAGCCGCGCCTCCCTCTCGCAAGGCTTGTCGTACAGCCACACCGATGATAACTATCTTTACCAGCAGTAGTCCGAAAAAAGTGGCGAAGAAGTTCACTTCTTCCGTAAAGTAGACTATCGCCAACATAAGTGCGATTATCAAATACCGCACTACATAACTAGATGTGGCATGAACCTGAGCTTGAGCTTTTGGCAGCTGCACAATTCTAGCCACAGAATTAATAATCTGATGAAATTGCCAAAGTGAAAGACTTGTCCCTATAGCCAAACCGAAGGCAATGGCCAGTTGCTTAGCTACCAGTGCCAACCCTATCAAAGCACAGGCAAGCTTCAAAACCATAGAGCGCACAGCCTTCTCCATCTCCGGCACACTATTCCAGTTATCCATTGCCAAAACCTCCATTTGCCAACAACCGCCGGAGCATCTGGTAGGCCATGCCAAAACCGGTGATAAGACCGAGCACCAACCCTATCACTGAGAAAAGGGCAGTTCTATCCAAACGGGTATCTAGCCAAAGGCCGGCCTGCCAACCCAAGAGGGCGTTGACCACAATGACCAGACCCAATTGGGTAACCAAACTCAAAGCATAGAGCAATTGGCGCCACATGCTATCACCCTGCTTATTATTACCATCTAACCGGAAAATAGCAATAGGGTGTTGCACACCCTTCGTATATTGTATACATGCTCAGCCACACCCCTATGTAATTCCACCTCATTTACTAACTTCCTGCATTGTGAAAAAGTTAACCTACTACATGTATTCCTCTGGCCGTTGCTCCCGCTTTCCAAAATAGAACTCAATGGCCTGCACTATTCTTTGCGAAGCAAACCCGTCACCATATGGATTCTTGGCTTGTGCCATGGCCTGATAGGCTTCCTGATCCGTTAGCAGATTCCAGGTGGCATTGTAGATATCGTCTTCCCTTATGCCAACCAAGCGTACGGTCCCGGCGGCCACTGCCTCTGGCCTTTCTGTGACGGTACGCACTACCAACACTGGCTTGCCTAAAGCAGGAGCCTCTTCCTGCACCCCACCGGAATCGGAGAGGACCAGATAGGATCGAGCCAATAGATTATGATAATCGGTAGCTATTAGCGGGTCAACGAGAAGCACCCGCTCCTGCTCTGCCAGCACTCCAAAGACCGTTTCCCGCACCACCGGATTGAGATGCACAGAGAAGACCACCTGGACATCGGGTAATGCAGTCAGCAAACGCTTAATTGCTCGGCAAGCTGCGGCAATAGGTTCTCCCCAGTTTTCCCGTCGATGCAGGGTTACCACAATGGTGCGCAGAGACGGATCAAGCTGGTTTAGTTCTGAGCATACAAACTTGTAATCAGCGCTAACGGTCGTGCGCAAAGCATCGATGACTGTATTACCCGTTACATAGATAATCTCAGGGGCAACCCCCTCCGCCAGTAAGTGATCCCGGGCCACGTTGGTAGGGGCAAAATGCAAATCGGCCAGCACCCCAGTGAGTCGGCGGTTGATCTCTTCCGGAAAGGGCAGGTATTTATCAAAGGTACGTAAGCCCGCTTCCACATGGCCAACAGCAATCTTCTGATAGAAGGCGGCCAGAGAGCCAGCGAAGGTAGTCAAGGTGTCACCATGAACTAGTACCATATCGGGTCGCTCCTGCACAAGCACCTTCTCCAGGCCGGCTAGGGCGCGGCACAGAGTATCTCTAAGAGTTTGTCGCGCCTGCATAATGTCAAGATCGTACTCGGGCGTAATAGCAAACAATTCTAACACCTGATCCAACATCTCTCGATGTTGAGCTGTCACACAAGTTATTGTCTCCAAGTGGGGGCTGGCCTGCAGCGCCTTAACTAAGGGAGCCATTTTTATAGCCTCGGGTCGGGTACCGAATATGGTCATCACTTTAGGGAGCATCATACTTCCTCCGATCTGAACCGTATCTTGCCCTTCATTCTACAGAAAGGACAAAGTACAAGTCAAATAAGGGACTGTCGCAAAACAGCCCCTTGTTCTTCATAACACTAGAGCCAAACTGGAGTGCTAGTGCCCAGGTTATGTCCGAGTGTGCTCAGTTCACTAGGTCAGCTACAGCCTACATTTCAGGAATCTCGTAAAGCCTGCGAATAAACCTATCTCGAGCTACTAGGCAGTCTGGGCCCATTGTCGCTGTTTATCCTTGGCTCCCTCGCTTCTCTGATTATTGAATACTCTAGATCTCCGATTGAACCGAAGTGTGTTGTATCAGCTCTATGCCTGCCTCTTGCAGCAGGGAATGGGACAGCTGATCCGGGTAGTCAGCCTGATAGACGATACGCTCTATCCGGCTGTTGATCAGCATCTTAGCGCACAGGGAGCAGGGGAATACGTTCACATAGAGGGTAGATCCCTCGATGGAAACGCCGGAAACGGCAGCCTGAATTATAGCATTCTGCTCCGCATGTAATGCCCGGCACAATTCATGGCGTTCACCGGATGCCACTCCCTGTTGCGTACGCAGACACCCTACTTCATCACAATGGGCCAAGCCACGGGGAGCCCCATTGTAACCGGTGGCGATAATGTGACGATCTTTCACTAGAATCGCCCCTACCTGGCGACGTAAGCAGGTGGAACGGGTGGCCACCACCCGGGTGATCTCCATGAAATAATCGTCCCAACTTACGCGCATTCTTCCACCTATTTGGTGCCAAATAGCCGGTCCCCGGCATCACCTAAACCGGGAACAATATAGGCATGGTCGTTCAGACACTCATCTAAAGCGGCCGCGTAAATCTCCACTTCCGGGTGGGCCCCATGGAGTTTGGCTACACCTTCAGGAGCAGCGATAAGGCAGACAAAACGAATACTGGTGGCTCCCATGCGCTTCAAATAATCAATGGCCGCCACTGCACTACCACCGGTGGCCAACATAGGGTCAACCACTATTAGGTCCCGCTCGGCGATATCAGAAGGTAGTTTGGCGTAGTACTCCACTGGTTGCAGCGTTTCCGGATCTCGGTACAGCCCAATATGTCCCACCTTAGCTGCTGGCACTAGGCGCAACATGCCATTGACCATGCCTAGGCCGGCCCGCAGAATGGGTATGATACCTAACTTCTTGCCGGCTATCACGCGGGTCTTGGCAGTGGCAACGGGTGTTTCTACTACGTAATCTTCCAGCGGCAGAGAGCGGGTAACCTCATAGGCCATCAACATTGATAGTTCTTCTACTAATTCTCTGAACTCCTTAGAACCAGTATTCTTGTCACGAATGAAAGTCAACTTATGCTGAATTAGCGGGTGGTCTAGAATATGAACTTTGGACATAGTGGTACCCCCTTCACAAAAATGGCGCCAATACACCTTGAAGATATTTTGGCGCTAAAGGCATGTATTTAACATGGAGCGCATGCCGCCTAGACGGCATGCGCTCGCAAACTAAGACTACTTATATAAAGGATAGGTCGCGCAAATCTCGGCAACGCCTTTGCGGACTTTGGCCAGAACAACCTCGTTGTCAGGATTCTCGAGTGCATCGGCAATGAGGTTGGCGACTACCCGCATATCGTCTTCCTTCAACCCACGGGAAGTCATGGCCGGCGTACCAATACGGATACCGCTAGTTACAAACGGGCTTTCTGGATCGTAAGGAATAGTATTCTTGTTAACAGTAATCCGTACTTGATCAAGTACGGCCTCGGCCTTCTTACCAGTCAGGTTCTTACTGCGCAGGTCGACCAGCAACAGGTGATTGTCGGTACCACCAGATACCAGATCGAAGCCGCGAGCCATTAGGGCCTCACCCAAAGCCTTAGCGTTCTTCACTACTTGCTGCTGGTAGGCCTTGAATTCGTCGGTCATAGCCTCTTTGAAAGCTACAGCCTTAGCCGCAATGATATGCATAAGCGGACCGCCTTGCATACCAGGGAAAACGGCCTTATCGATAGCTTTAGCCCACTTGGACTTGCAAAGGATCATGCCACCGCGGGGACCACGTAGAGTCTTGTGGGTGGTGGTGGTCACAAAGTCGGCATAAGGTACCGGGTTCTGGTGTAATCCAGCTGCCACCAAACCGGCGATGTGGGCCATGTCGACCATCAGCAGAGCGCCGACCGACTGGGCGATTTCTTGGAATTTGGCAAAATCGATGGCCCGTGGGTAGGCACTGGCACCGGCCACGATCAGTTTCGGTCTATGTTTTTCAGCTAGCTCACGGACTTCGTCGTAGTTAATACGACCCGTGTCTTTATCAACGCCGTAAGGAACGATGTTATAGAGAATACCAGAGAAGTTGACCGGGCTACCATGGGTTAGATGGCCGCCCATGGAAAGGTTCATACCGAGTACGGTATCGCCAGGTTTAATAGCTGTGAAGTAGACTGCCATGTTGGCCATGGCACCAGCGTGGGGCTGCACATTGGCGTGATCTGCACCGAAGATAGCGCAAGCCCGCTCCCGGGCCAAATTCTCGGCCACGTCGACTTCTTCGCAACCACCATAATAGCGGCGGCCCGGATAACCTTCCGCATACTTGTTGGTGAGCACAGAACCCATTGCTTCTAAGACGGCTTTACTGACAAAGTTCTCAGAAGCAATCAACTCCAGGTTACCTTGTTGGCGTGCCAGCTCTTTTTCCAGAACCGCATGGATTTCTGGGTCGACCAGTTTCAGAGACATGTTTTCAACACTCCTTCATTTTGTTTATAGACTGCCCGTTCACCGCCAATGAGCTTGGGACGGGTGCGGGCCGCTGTCAGGTGAGCCTGACCAAGCGTTTTAACACTGAGGCGCAAGGGAACGGCCACGGGTCTTAGATGCATTCCCACAAAAGTGTCACCAATGTCCAGGGCCGCATGACCCTGTATCCTTTCGGCCAAAACGGGGTCGGAAAGGCGCGCGTAGGCTACCGTCGCCAAAGATCCCCCCGCGTTCGGTTGGGGAACAGCACTAACCTCCTCTAAATTATACCGTTCCAAGCACTCCCGCGTTATAACCAAAGCACGATTCAGGTGCTCACAACACTGGATAGCCAGAAAGATGCCTTCTTCTTTAGCAACTTGCTCCAAAGGAGTAAATATGGCTTTGGCCACATCTACGCTGGAAGCTTTACCAATGTGATGACCTAATACCTCACTGGTACTACAACCAACTACTAGAATCTGACCGGGCCGCAACTGGGCTCGGGGTATGAACTCGGCCAGTATATTAGACATCTCTTGCGTCAACTGTTGCATGTTCATGGCTGCACAAACCTTTTTTCTATTGCAGTAATCTTGTCGATACGCCGTTGGTGACGGCCCCCAGTAAACTCCGTATCTAGCCACATCTTCACAATCGCTTGGGCCAAGCCTACACCGATCACCCGCGCCCCGAGACACAACACATTGCTATCATTATGCTCACGCGTAGCCTGAGCAGAAAATACATCATGACAAAGGGCAGCACGAATGCCGGGGAACTTATTGGCGGCTATGGACATGCCAATGCCTGTCCCACAAACTAAGATAGCTCGCTCACAATCCCCTGTCCGTACTGCCTCCACTGCTTTCTCTGCATAATCCACATAATCAACGGACTCTAAGGAGTCACATCCCACATCAACGACGGAATAACCCCACTCCGTTAAAGTTCTTTTCAGCTCTTCCTTCAAAAGATATCCGCCATGATCGCTGGCCAGCGCAACTCTCATGCCCTCATCTCCTGCCTAATTGTCTCCAGCGTAAACCCTACTAATTATATAATACCACTTCTTTGGTGCACAAGCGCACCAACTTTATGTTGGCTTACGAAAGCTAGGCCTTATGTAGCCTCTTGAGCAACTGGGAGAGGGCCTCCTTGAGCTCATCACGACTGGCCCGATAGACGGACAGGGGTTGTCCGAAGGGGTCAACCACGTCTACCTGCTCTCTGGACCGCTCAATTCTCTCTATAGCCTCCCGCTCTTGCCGCAGCTGCTCCAACAACTGGCTCTGGCGTTCTGCCAGAAGTTGCTCCACCTCCGCCAGCTCCTGCAGAAGCTGGGCACGCCGCGCCCGCAGTTCATTAATATTCGGCCTAACTTCGGAGGCAAAGGCCTCCTTCTTCGCCGCCATAGCCGCGTATAACCTATGGAGAATCTGGTCTTGCTGCTCATCGCTGGCGGAGCTAGCCAAGAATTCTTTCAAGACAAAGGTTTTTTCTGCCGCGCTGGGGAAGGTATCCACTACAAACTGTTTATGACGCCGAGTCATGGTCAGGATCAAATCGGCCCACTCCACCAGCGCTAAATCCAGATTCTGGGCCCGGTGTTTGCTCAAGTCAATGCCCAGCTCCTGCAAAGCCTGTTTTGCAAAGGGAGAAGCTTGAGCACCCGGCTCGGCAGCGACACCCGCCGACTGCACTACTATGTCGGTGACTCCCTGCTCTGCCAACATATGCTCTAACAGAGCTTGGGCCATGCTGCTGCGACATGTGTTGCCTGTACAGACAAAGAGAATATTCAAACTGCAACCCCCTTCTCATACCCAAAGCAAACGATAGCCGGCTGCCTTCAGCAGGCGATTCTGCAGTGCCAACCCTAGCCCGGCTGCTGAAGGATAGCCGTGGGCTAAAATAACATCCACGTTCTGCTCATCAAAACGCCGCAAAAGCTGGTACAAACTCTGAGCCGCTTCCGAAGGCCGGTTGTAACGACCTAAGGACAGGGTTCCACTGTCGGGGAATGCATGCCGAAACTCATCGTAAGTCAAAATCCCCACTCGCTTCCCTTCTCCTTCCAGCTCCCTTCTCCTAGCCCCTTGGGCTTGTACCACCGCATCCGGCTCGCCTAGATAGAGATAAAGAGGAGCTCGCGGTGCATAGTGGGTGTATTTCATGCCCGGGGAGCGTACCGGCTGGCCCGGAGTGGGACGGGTACTGGCAATCTCCACAGCTCCTAGAATTTGCTCCAAGTCTTCCACCGTAACAGCCCCTGGCCGCAGCAAAATGGGTTTGTCAGCGCTCAGGTCAACGACCGTCGATTCCAAACCGATGGCAGCCTGACCAGCGTCGAGTATCAGATCCACCTGTTCCCCCAGATCTTCAGCCACATGCTGGGCTAAGGTAGGGCTGGGACGTCCAGAACGATTGGCACTGGGAGCGGCTACTGGTACCCCGGCTTGACGGATCAGGGCTGTGGCCACTGGATGGTTGGGCCAACGGACGGCCACCGTATCCAGCCCGGCAGTGACAATATCGGGTATCTGTCTATTTCTAGGCAACACAATAGACAGCGGCCCCGGCCAAAAGGCCCGCATCAGGCGCTCCGCTTCTGGGGAGACGCGCCCTACCACCTGCGGCAGAGTGGCATAATCGGCAATATGGACGATCAAAGGGTTATCGGCCGGCCTTCCTTTAGCTAAGAAGATACGGTTTACAGCTGTAGCGTCGAAGGCATTGGCTCCCAGTCCGTAAACCGTCTCCGTAGGAAAGGCTACTAAACGTCCTTCTCTTAAGTATTTAGCCCCCAGGGCTATTTGCTGCTCATTCAAAGTCTTGCACTCCTAATTCAACTGTTTCCACTGTTCCTTATTGTACCACTGGGGTAAGGCAAATAAAAGCGAGAGGCTAGCTTAAGAGTAGAATACCCAGGAAGATTAACACGGTCCCGAAAACCCGTCCCGGGGTTAGCCTTTCCCCCAAGCAGATGGCCGCCAGAAGACAGGCAAAGAGAGGATAGGAACCAGCTATGGGGGCCACACTGCCCACATCACCACCCCGCAAGGCGGCAAAATAGAAAACTTGGGCCAGTAGCACACCCACTACGCCACTGGCAACAATGGCTAGCCATGTTTTGACGCTCCAACCGACAAAGGGAAATACCTCCGCTCGCATCACCAGCAGGACACCAGCGAATACGGTCGTGATAACTGCGCGGACGAAAACGGCGGCCAAAGGTGCCGCCTGCTGCAAGCCGATCTTCTCAAAGACGGGAGCTATACCGTAGCACAGGGCAGCAAAAAGGGCAAATAGCGCGGATTCGTTCATCATCCTCCACCTCCCGCTTAAACTTATGCCGAGCGGGACTACCCCTAGAAGCACTAACGTCCACGCCTCTCAATAGGGGCCGGGCGCAGCACCGCCGCGCCCCTACGAAACAACCTAGATGCAGGACATAACACCGGGGGCCGGGCGTCATGCGCACAGCGCGTTGGGGCCATAAGTAAAAGAGCGAGCAAGCCAAGGGGTAGGAGCGGCAACAGCCGAGCTGGCTTAGCCAACAAAATGCTAATGCGCACTGCCACGGGAATGCCCGACAGCCAATAAATCTACCACCTGCGAGTGCGCCGCTCCCCTTGGCGCAGTGAGCTCATTCCGACAGAGGCTTGGCCACAGGCGCTCTAGTATGACCCCGGCCCCCACTACCTCCCCCTTAGGAACATCATATGATATAATAAATAAAACAAATGTTCGCTAGGAGGTGCGAACGGTGGCCCAGCTAAGGCCTATTCTGCACATAGACCTGGATGCTTTCTTCGCCAGCATCGAGGAGCGGGACCGGCCCGAGCTGCGCGGAAAGCCGATCATCATTGGCGGGCGCCCTGACCAGCGAGGAGTTGTTTCCACCTGCTCCTATGCGGCCCGCAAGTACGGGGTGCGCTCGGCCATGCCCCTGACGGAGGCCTATCGCCGTTGCCCCCATGGCATCTTCTTGCCGGGCGATATGGCCAAGTATAAACAGGCCTCGCGCCAGGTATTTGACATTTTCTATCGTTTCACTCCGCTGGTGGAGCCGGTTTCTATCGATGAGGCCTTCTTGGACTTGACCGGCTGCACCCATCTTTTCGGTGACCCTGTGGCTATCGCACGCCGGATTAAAGAGCTAATCAAACAAGAAGTGGGCATTACTGCTTCTGCTGGTCTGGCCCATAACAAATTCCTGGCCAAAGTGGCTTCCGATTTACAAAAGCCTGACGGTCTGGTGTGGATCAAACCAGATCAAATAGCAGAGGTTTTACACCCACTCCCCATCAGCCGTCTCTGGGGCGTTGGCCCCAAGACGGCCGAGAGGTTAAGCACTCTAGGCATAGGTACAATTGGTGATCTTGCCACCGTTGATACCCAGGTATTGGCGGGCGCGGTGGGGCAAGCCCAGGCCCAGCATTTGAAGCGGCTGGCTAGAGGCGAAGATGACCGCCCGGTGCAGCCTGAAAGCGAAATCAAATCCATGGGCCATGAACATACTTTCCCCACCGATGTGGCAGATTTAGACCAAGTAATAGCCGTATTACTACATCTAGCGGAAAGAGTGGGGCGGCGTCTGCGCCGAGCCGGGTTATACGGCAAAACGGTGACCCTGAAACTGCGTTATCACGACTTTACGACCCTAACACGTAACGCTAGCCTGCCGGAACCCACCAACTTGGATCAGGTCATCTATCAAACGGGAAAAGAGTTGTTGTTGAGGACTTATAACGGGCAGCCGGTTCGTCTCATCGGCATCAGCCTGCAGAATCTAACCTCCACTGCCATGCAACAGCTGTCATTCTTGGAGGGCCAAGCCGAAAAGGAAAGGAAAGCAAGGCTGGCACAGACCATGGATAAGATCAAGAACCGCTTTGGTGAAAACAGTATTACCTACGCCAAAGTAAAAGAGGGCGAACCGGAGTGGGAAGAGCATTAAGGGGGCGTGTTTCGCCACCCTTTTCAAATGTTCTGCGGGAACCCCAGTGTCTTTTGTAATGCTAGGGGCATTGGTTATTGAAGTACTCTGGAGTCAAAGAAAACAAGGGGCCCGGCTGCCCTTGAACCGAGCTTACCTGCTCCGATAAAGGCTGGGCACTAGCTCTCGAACACAACCTCAACCCACAGGTGCATAAATAAAAAGGGCTGTTGCGGAACAGCCCTTGCTCTTGTTTATCTTACAACTCTTTCCTGCGTCTTACCGCGTTTTGTCACCGTTAAAAGCGGAAGAATTAAGAAGGCGGAAACAACGGCAGCCAGAATTGCCTCTGGCACTCCATGCAACACGGCAATGGACAAAGCCGCTTCAACGGTAAACAAATTGATCAGGACAGCCATGGTCAAAACGCCCACTGTGTTAACCACAGAACCCACTATGCCGGCCACAGCGGCAGCTACCACCGGTGCCGAAGAACCCAGCCAGCGCTGCAGAAGAAGGTAGGTGGCCCGATACACATAGAAGGCTGCCACTCCGATAAATAACCGGGCTGGAATAACAGCTATAGCCGGACCCAAATGCAGCGTAAACAAACCGAACAACAAACCTAGGAAGCTACCAACCAGCGGCCCTTCTAGAATCCCGCCGATTATTACCGGGATGTGCATTGTAGTGGCCGCTCCTGCGGGAGTTGGTACTCCGATTAGTCCCACTCCCGATGCCCCGAGGGCGATCGTCAATGCGGTTAGCACGCCCACAACAACGATCTGCCTAGTGGACACTTTCAATTCTGCTCCACCTCCGTTCCAGTTTTGGCCTTCCACGGCACAAATACCGGACGTATTTTATTGATCTTACTAGCCTGTCGAGTCCGAAAGGTACCCGCCGCTGGCTAGCAATTTAATTATAGCGCCTCACTCCAGCCTTGGCAACAGACGAGCTATCAGCTGTAGGCCTTCCAGGGTTAGCTCGGGACGGAAGTAATCCACATAGGGGGCCAACTCGTCATGGAGGAAGGTGCCAATCCCACCGGTCAACACCACTTTTAGAGGTCCCTCCTCCGCCTGAATACGGGTGATCATACCCCGCACCAACTCGAAATAGCCGAAATAGATGCCTGACTGCAGACAGGCGGTAGTATTATCTTGAATCACCTTATCCATTTTTTGCAGGGTGAAATCTTTGAGCAAAGCCGTTCCCTGAATCATGGCCTTGATGGATAACTCCATCCCGGGCACAATGCTGGTGCCCAAGTAGAGGCCGTCTTTGATTACGCAGAATGTAGATGCGGTTCCCAGATCAACGTTAAGAATGTTACCGCCGTAATCATGATGGCTAATAACCGCATTGACAAACAGATCAGCCCCTAGTTCGTGTTCATAATCAACGGTGGTAAAACGTATGCCCAGATCAGCCCGCGGCTTAACCAACTCGGGCGCCATCCCCCAAAGCTCACGGGTGGCGGCCGCCAGCGCCGAAGCAGCTTGCGGCACCACCGATGCCAAAAGAATACGGGTAGGAGCCACTAGCGAGATCGCCTTCAGCCACTGAACATAATGCTCCACTCTTGGCACAGTAGCCGTTGCATAGTGGGGGCTCCTGTGACTCTTTTCATAAACAACCGCATGGGTGCGGGTGTTCCCCATGTTTATTGTCAGCAACATCGCTCTCCCTCTTTCTGGAACGGACTTCAAAGACGCCCCGCTAGGGCCCTTGGCCTTACGGGGCGGGTACATTAATTATTCTCATGCTCAACGGCCTGCGGTTGTTCCAGCTCGATATCAAGGCTAATATCGAGGGCCCGCACACTGTGGGTGATGGCACCAACCGAGATATAGTCAACTCCCGTCTTGGCCACTTCCACAATATTCTCCTCCGTAATACCCCCTGAAGCCTCCAGAATTGCCTTGCCTTGGGCCAACTTAACGGCCTCTTTCATGATCTCAACAGACATATTGTCCAACATTATGATGTCGGCCCGGCTCTCCAGTGCCTCACAAAGCTGCTCCAGTGTTTCCACTTCCACTTCAATCTTAGTGGTATGTCCAATACGTCGGCGGGCAGCAATTACCGCTTCTTTAATACCTCCCGCCACCGCAATGTGGTTATCCTTAATCAGGATGGCGTCATAGAGGCCAAAGCGATGGTTGTAGCCACCACCCATGCGAACCGCGTACTTTTCCAACAGACGCAAACCCGGGGTGGTCTTACGAGTGTCGACTATACGGGCTTGGTAGAATTTGATGGCCTCCGCTAGACGCGAAGTACGCGTTGCTATACCTGAAAGATGCTGCAAAAAGTTGAGAGAAACCCTTTCGGCCTGCAGAATGGAACGGGCTGAACCACTGACATAGGCCAAGGTTGAGCCAGCTGTGGCCACAAAACCGTCATCCACCAACAAGTCCACCTGCAGGGTGGGGTCTACCTGTAAGAAAACCTGCTTAAATAGAGGCAACCCAGCAATCACCCCATCCACCTTTGTCCAAACCCGCGCTTTGGCCTGACGGTCGGCAGGGATGATGGCTTCCGTAGTGATATCGCCTGTCCAAATATCTTCTTCCAACGCACGCTTAATTAGATCTAAGATAAATGGGCTATGCCAATTCATACTTATCCCCCCTTCCTCACTCTACTAAGGTCCAATTATCTCCTTGTATCACAATATGCCTTAACCACTGATCGTCGTTCTGCCGCGGGTAATCTTCTCGAAAGTGCCCACCACGTGATTCCGTCCGCAGACGAGCCGCCCGACATATCAACTGGGCTACAATGTGCAGATTGATGGTCTCCAAGTGCTTCCCATTGCTAATAGGTCTAAGCAGCTGCTGTCCAATCTGCTCCAACTCCACTTGCGCTCGCTGCAAACCGATATCGTTACGTTTTAGTCCCGCTTCCTGCCACATTAACCGTTGTATTGCACTTCTTAGTTCCATAATATCCGTTGTGGCCATTGTTAAACCTGCTGGGCCTTCAGCACTAAGTCGGAGCTGCCAAAGGCTTTGCTGGCTGATGGCAGAACGGTCATGATGGGCCACTGCGGCAACACGATGACCAAAAACCAGTCCTTCCAAAAGAGAATTGCTTGCCAGACGGTTGGCTCCGTGTAGACCGGAACAGGCGGCCTCTCCACAGGCATAGAGGCCAGCGATATTGGTACGACCTAGGTAATCAACCCGAATACCGCCCATAAAATAATGGGCTACGGGAGCCACCGGGATAAGGTCATGCCGGATATCCAATCCGTACTTCTGACAAGTCTTGAACACAGTGGGGAAACGTTGGGTCAAATCAACTCCCTGTATGGGGCGCATATCTAACCAGACATGGTCACTTTCCGTCGCTTCCATCGCCTCCACAATAGCCCGTGCCACCACATTACGCGGTGCCAACTCGGCGAGGGGATGCACGGAGGGCATAAAGCGGTGTCCATTTACATCTAACAAATGAGCACCTTCACCCCGCACCGCTTCCGTTATTAAGGCGCAAGGAGCTCCGACCAAGCGCAGGGCTGTGGGATGAAACTGGTAGAACTCCATGTCCATCAAGGCGGCACCGGCCCGGAAAGCCATAGCAAGCCCATCACCGGTAACAACGGGTGAGTTGGTGGTATACTTGTATACCTGCCCGGCGCCGCCGGTAGCCAGAATAGTGGCCTTTGCCAAATAGGCGGTGAGCTGCCCAGCCCTACTTAGACCTAAAGCGCCGTAACACTGCCCCTCTTCGGTCAGCAAGTCGACGGCGCTAGTAGCATCCACCACCTGAATATTATCGTTGGTCAAAGCCGCCCTGACCAGAGCCCTTTCGATCTCTAACCCGGTGGCATCGCCACCGGCATGCAGCACCCGGCTGCGACTATGACCACCTTCTCTAGTCAAGGCAATTCCTTGCCGCTGTTGATCAAATCGGGCCCCCAGAGCAATGAGGTCTTGTATCCGGGCAGGAGCCTCTTTCACTAGGATAGCCACCGCTTCCTTGTCACAAAGCCCAGCTCCAGCAGTAATAGTATCGGCCCAGTGCTGTTGCCAACTGTCGTCGGGACCAATGGCCGCCGCAATACCACCTTGGGCATAGCGGGTATTTCCCTCCAGCAACTCTTTTGTCAGCAACAGTACTCGGCCGTATTGGCTGGCCTTGATGGCAGTAAAGAGACCGGCTACCCCACTACCTATCACCAAGAAATCGGTTACCTGTTTGTTGAGATGAGCTAGATCAAACCCCATCAGGTAGCGAGTTGCCATGAAAAAGCCTCCATTTGCTTTACTTGATAGCCAGCATCCTATCTAAAGCCTGTTTCGCTTTCCGGCGAATATCGTCGGGCACCGTAATCCGCGGTTCCATGTGCTCAAGAGCCCGCACCGTTTTTTCCAAGGTATTGGCTTTCATATTGGGGCAGATCAAATCGGGCGATGCCAGATAAAACTTCTTGTTCGGGTTCTGCCGCCGCATCATGAACAGAATACCGGCCTCCGTACCCACAATAAACTCGGCGGCTTCCGATTCCCGTACAAACTTGAGCATACCAGCCGTACTAGCCACATGGTCCGCCGCTGCACTTACCTCGGGACGGCATTCGGGGTGCACCACAGTGAGAGCCTGCGGATGCTGGGCCTTCACTTGCTCCAACTGTTCCAAGGTTAAGTGATCATGGGTATGGCAATAACCTTCCCAGACTATTACTTCTTTCTCGGTATGACGGGCCACATAACGACCCAAATTGCGATCAGGAGTGAAAATCACCTTTTTTGCATCTAGAGAGTTTACTACCTTAATGGCATTGGATGAAGTACAACAAATGTCGCTCTCTGCCTTTACCGCAGCTGTGGTATTCACATAGCTGACAACCGCCGCATCAGGATGTTGGGCCTTCAAAGCCCGTAAGCCTTCCACATCAACCATTGCGGCCATGGGACAACCAGCTCGCGGCTCTGGCAACAGAACAATCTTATCGGGAGAGAGTATGGCAGCACTCTCGGCCATAAAGTGGACGCCGCAAAAGACAATGACTTCAGCATCAGTAGCAGCTGCCTGCTGGCTTAGACCAAAAGAGTCGCCGATGAAGTCAGCCACTTCTTGAATCTCGTCTCGTTGGTAATAGTGGGCAAGAATGATCGCACGACGCTCTTTCTTCAGCTCCAGCAGTCGCTGCTTTAATGCATCCACGGTTGACATCCCATTTGACACTCCTTCGGAATTATGCTCCTCATTAATGGCAACTAGTTAGCCTTTAAACTTTTCTCTCTGTCTAATTAATCATCACAATTCTATACTTCGCCCCCCAACCTGTCAATTGCGGGGGACTCCTGGCAGGCAGGAATCGCCACCAAACGAGTGGAACTAGATAGGGAATCAAACTAGGGGGAAGAACATATGTCACCTAAAAATCCGCAGTTACATCCTTTAGTCCTCTGGATCTGCCTTCTAGGTGGAACGATCGCCCTAGCGGCCATAGGCATCACACTCCTGGTACTGGTGCCCAATAGTATGGGGATAAACGACGCCGACTATGTCATCAACAGCGCCTTTTCTTTTGATGAATGGGAGATTAGCACCCGCAACGGAATTATCAGCTTTCCCGAGGGCGGGCTGGCAGTAGAAGCCTACCAAAACCAGCGCTTAGCTGCCTTTGTGATCTGGGGAAAAGCAGTTTTGAACCCAGTTGACCTGCAGTTGGACGTATCCCAATTAGACAACGTTCAACTGACTGTCATCTTCATGTCGGATAAGGAACTTCTGGCCGCCCGTGGCAGTACTTACATCCGCGCCACCGACTCACCGGACGGCTACCAGCAGGCAGCCCAGCTATTAGCCAGCGAAAAGCGCCACTTGCCACTGTTGCAGGTTTTTGGCAGTGAACGGATCTATCCCTTCCCCGCGGGAGTAGCTCGCGCCGTGTTTTTCAGCAGCGAAGGGGAACGCCATGTTTTCCAAGACGGTATGCAGGTCAGTCTACAAGGACCGGATGGCAAGCAAAGCGTGCGTCCGGCCATGACCAATCGTTCCCACCCCTCCTTATTAGAAGGGGTGTTAGCCACTGCTTTATATGGTTGTTGTATTCTCATTCTTCATATAGCCACCTACTTCGCTACTCTAGGTAAGCATCCCAAGCAGAAGCCTGTTTTCACCTCGGCCAAAACACTGTGGACTTCTATGGCCTTGGCTATCTTCTATACCCTAGGCGCCGGGCTGCTCACCCGGCTGCAGCTGAGTCCCGTGGTCAAGATCACCTATGATAGCCTTTTCCTCTTCTTCTTCAGCTACTCACGGAGCATGGGACAGCTTCGCCCCCTTCCCAGGCCCCGTTCTCTACTGTCCCATCTGGGATTAGGGTTACTACTAGGAGGCTTGGCGGTCTTCTTAGGGCAACTGGCACCACCACGGGGACTGGCTCCCCTGGCCTTGGGAGATCTCATTCTGCTCATAGGTGGTGGCATAATCATGGCCTTGACACAAGAGATGCTATGGCACCAGTTGCTGTTAGAGCGGTTGACCCAACGCCTAGGAGAAATGCGCGGACTTATTCTAGCGGCTGCCTTCCAAGGAGCCTTAGCCTTTCTCCTCTGGTTGCTTAACCCCTTTTCTACTTTGGGGCCGTTAAATACACTGGTTTTCGTTACCTTACAGGCTTTGTGGCTAGGCTATACCTACCAGCGTACCAAGAATCTGGTGGTTCTCTCAACTATTAGCGCATGCCTGGCTATAGTACCCCAGTTGCTATTATTCTAGGGTTCTCTAAGTGGGGCTGTCGCAGAGAAAGATCCTCTGCACAGCCCCCTTCATGTCTGAACACATGGGGACGGTCGCACCAAGGTTTTCCCTGCACCCGAGCTGGTACTGCTATAGAGCCGCGGGTAACCCACAGTCCGTTGAGGCCAGTATTCAGTAGAGCGAGGGAGCTAAAAAAGCAGCGACAACAGGCCGAGCAGTCTTTGGCTGTATTGAAATAGGACCTCAGCTTCCCACATCCCGACAGTTTCAACAGGGCAACTGGCTACGAGTGCCGTCGCTGCCCTTGGCGAACTGAGCTCATTCCGCCACAGGTTGGGCACAGGCGCTCTAGTATGACCACGGCCCTCCCAACTGCAACAAAAAAGGGCTGTTTCGCGACAGCCCCTTTTGAGAACGGCCAGCTCAGTAGGGATCGCCCATATGGTGACCGGCGTAAGAGCAACAAAGAATGGCGTGTCGCGCCACGTTTTTCAAAGACGTCTTGCGACACGCCAACTCTTTTATCCTAGTTCAACCGGGTTGCTCTAGAACAAACCGGTCACTTTACCATCAGCGTCAATGTCAATATCCACTGCTGCTGGCCGTTTGGGCAAACCAGGCATGGTCATAATCTCCCCAGTAATAGCCACTAGGAAACCAGCGCCAACGGAAGCTCGAACTTCCCGCACCGTGATAGTGAAGCCCGATGGGCGTCCGATAAGCTTCGGATTGTCGGAGAGTGAATACTGGGTCTTGGCCATACAGATGGGTAGTTTGTCCAAGCCGAGACGGGTGTAGTTGCGAATGGCCGTATTGGCCTCGCTGGTATACTCAACCCCATCGGCACCGTAGATTTCCTTGGCGATCACAGCAATCTTATCCTTGATGCTCATATCGAGAGAATAGAGCGGTTCGAAGTTGGAAACCTTCTCTTCCAGTTCCTTAATAACAGTCTGAGCCAGCTCTATACCGCCTTCGCCACCCTTAGCAAACACTTCGGAGAGGGCGCAAGGAACACCCATCTCGGCGCACTTGGCTTTGATCAGATCCAATTCGGCTTCGGTATCGGTGGGGAAACGGTTAATGGCAACGACTGCCGGCACCTTGAACTTAGCCACGTTTTCAATATGTTTAGCCAAGTTGGCAAAGCCCCGCTCCACAGCGCCCAAATCTTCATTGGCCAGATCTTCTTTGCTGGCACCACCATGTAGCTTCAGAGCCCGGGCGGTGGCCACGATTACGGTAAGATCGGGCTTCAGGTTGCCGTAACGAGAAACGATGTTGAAGAACTTCTCAGCACCTAGGTCAGCGCCGAAACCGGCTTCCGTTAAGAAGATGTCAGCCAGTTTGAGACCCATCTTGGTAGCGATGAGTGAGTTGGTACCGTGGGCAATGTTGGCGAAAGGACCACCATGGACAAAGGCCGGCCCATTCTCCAAAGTCTGGACCAGGTTAGGCTTAATGGCGTCCTTGAGCAGGAGGGTCATGGCGCCCTGAACTCCCAGGTCAGCCACGGTTACCGGCTTACGATCATATGTATAGGCCACAATCATGCGGCTGAGGCGCGCTTTCAGATCCATGAGATCGCTGGCCAAGCACAAGATGGCCATTACCTCAGAAGCTACCGTAATGTCAAAACCGTCCTCCCGCGGCACACCATTGTTGGGCCCGCCCAGACCAATGATGATGTTACGCAGTGCCCGCTCATTCATGTCCATGGCCCGACGCCACACGATACGACGGGGATCAATGTTGAGCTCATTGCCTTGCTGCAAATGGTTATCTATAACGGCAGCCAACAGATTGTGGGCCGTGGTAATAGCGTGCAAGTCACCGGTAAAATGCAGGTTGATGTCGGCCATAGGCACTACTTGGGAGTACCCGCCACCAGCAGCGCCACCCTTCACACCGAAGCTAGGACCCAGAGAGGGTTCACGTAGAGCAATGACCGTCTTCTTACCTAGACGGGCCAAAGCCTGACCCAGACCAACGGTAGTAGTGGTCTTACCCTCACCAGCGGCCGTCGGGTTAATGGCGGTTACCAACACCAGTTTGCCATCGGGCTTGTCTTGTAGCCGTTTCCAAACTGACAGATCAACTTTGGCCTTATACTTGCCGTAGAGCTCCAGTTCATCTTCCGAAATGCCGAGCTGAGCTGCGATTTCCACAATGGGTTTAAGCTTTGCCTCTTGGGCGATTTGAATATCAGTCTTCATAGCAGTGCCTCCCTAAGCATTTAAGATAGAATCGGTAATGGCTTGTACTGTAGCCTGTAGTTCTTCCCCATCACAGCGCAGTTTCTCTACCAGTTGCAGCGTGTTCTGGGTCCATTCATCATCGGGCAAATTCTTCACGTTGATGCGCACGTTCAGTAAAGCCGAATTGAGAGCCGCATAGGCAGCGTAGCCGGCCACAGCCGCATCGGAAACGGCGTTGGGATTGCCCTTTTCAGCAGCTACGATGGCTAGCTTAAGAATCTCCACCGCATCGGCCGCTACTGCCAGCGGAACCTGGCAGGCGTCCCGGTACCCTTGCCAAATGGCCTTCTGTCGCCTTTCCTTCTCCTCGTCCGTTTCTTTAGGCAGCGCATAGGCAGCCATCACGCCATCAAAGGCCACCGAGTCTTCACTGGCCAGACGTAGCATGCTGTCCATCAATTGGGCTGATGCGGTTAAGAGGTTTTGCATATCCTCTTCTACGGCGGCAAACTTCTTGCGGCCAGCCGTTAGATTGGCCACCATTGAGACCAGGGCCGCTCCTAAGCCACCAATTACTGCAGCCGCACTGCCACCGCCGGGAGTAGCACTTTTACCCGCCAAGGCGTCATGGTAGGCGCGCAAAGTATATTGATCAAACTGCTCCATTTCACTACTCCTTTCTATTGTTCTTTGCAGGGCTATGACTAATAATATCACAGCCGCGGCACCAATGCCTTACGAAAACTTGTTATTCTTTCCCACAAAACGCAACATTACCCGCCAAGGAGGCGGAGGCTCTATGAAGGCGGCAGGCCATGGCATTGAGTCTGGGTTCAAGGGTAGGCTGGCAGTGAGGCCACCGACTTGGTGCACAGGCCGTCGGGGCCGATAATCGCCTCTCGCTAATTCTTAGCATCATAGACTAAATGCCCGTCTTGTACCACCAGCGATCCCTGCTTAAACACGTGCTGAGCTAAGTTTACCCCAAAATGATAAGCCACAAAATCTAGATTGGGCGCATCGTAAATCACAAAGTCGGCCGCTTTGCCTACCTCCAAGCTGCCCACCCGCTGGGCCACACCGATGGCATGGGCCGAGTTGATGGTGCTGGCGGCTAACGCTTGCGCCGGCGTCAAACCTAAAGACTGCCAAGCTAACGTCTGCACGATCTGCATAGATTCGGTGGGGCAGGTGCCCGGGTTAAAGTCGGTGGCCAGGGCGATTGGAACCCCTGCCTCCAGCATAGCCTGCACATTGGGCCGTTGAGATGAACGCAAGGTAAAGCTGGTACCAGGCAATAGCACGGCCACTACCCCTGCTTCCGCCATAGCTTTAATACCTTCTACGCTGGCATAGAGTAGATGGTCGGCGGATGTGGCTCCCAGTTCGGCCGCCAATTGGGCCCCGCCTAGGGGCACGAGCTCATCGGCATGAATCTTCAGCTGGAACCCCAGCTTCTCAGCGGCCCGCAGAATACGCCTGCTCTGCTCAATGCTGAAAACGCCCTCTTCACAGAAGACATCGCAGAAGACCGCCAAACCTCTCTGGGCCACAGCCGGTAACATCTCCTCGATTACCAAGTCCACAAAGGCTTCGGGAGCATCTTTGTATTCAGGGGGAATGGCATGGGCTCCCATAAAGGTGGACACCACATCCACCGGATGTTCAGCCGCAGCTAGGCGGGCTGCCTCCAGTTGCCGGATTTCGCTCTCGGTGGTCAGTCCATAACCACTCTTAGCTTCCACGGTGGTGGTGCCATGCACCAACATGCGGTCCAGGGTCTTCTTGGCCAGAGATGCCAGTTCTTGTACACTGGCGGAGCGCGTAGCTTTAACCGTGCTTAAAATACCATATCCGGCTGCCAGTATCTCCAGATATGACTTGCCGGCCAGCTTCATAGCCAACTCCCGCTCGCGCCAACCGGCAAAAACCAGGTGGGTGTGGGGATCCACAAAGCCCGGTAATAGGGCCTTACCACCAGCATTGAATACCTGGGTATCTTTCCCCTCATACAGCTTGGCCTCTGTCATAGGACCTAAGGCCAAAACTTGCCCGTCTTTAACCGCCAAGAAAGCATCATGGTACACGACCAATTGGCCCAGCTCCCGCCCCCGTTGGGGTTTGTTACTGTAACCAACGGTGGTGGCCAACTCTCCGATATTGATAACAAGTAAATCAGCTATCATGCTTACTCACTTCGCAAGTGGCTCTCTAGAATCTGCGACAAGTCGAAGGCCTCTACTTGCAAAGCCTGGATGGCCACATCCAGCAGGGCTTGTAGCGGTAGAAGACCTACAATCTCACTGCCCACTATCCCCACTCCTGCTTCCGCCGCATAGGCCTTGATGGCTTCATAGACGGGGAGCAGGCCGGTAACCGTATAGTCCACCATGTTCATGGATACTTGGGCTAGATTACGTTCACCTAGCATTACGCCCAGCGCTTTGACGGCCTTAAAGCCACCAGTGGATTCCCGAACCTTCTTCGCAATGCTCTTGGCCAGCTTTAGGTCATCGGTATCTAGGTTCACGTTGAAAGCAATCAGTGGCGGACGGGCGCCGACCGCCGTTGCTCCGGCCGTCGGATGTATCCGAGCTTCGCCAAAATCGGGCTGGCGTTCTGGTAGATGAATTGTATCGCGAATACCTTCAAACTCGCCCCGCCGCACATCGGCCAGGTTGCGCCTTTCGGGGCGTCGGGCGGCCCGTTCGTAAAGGTAGACTGGAATGCCCAGCTCCTTGGCTATACGCTGGCCCAGCCTATTAGCCAATTCTACACACTCTTCCATAGTCATCTCGCCCAAAGGCACAAAGGGTATCACATCGGTGGCTCCCATGCGGGGATGTTCCCCTTGATGAACATTAAGGTCGATCAGCTCACTGGCTTTGCGGCAACAGCGGAAAGCAGCCTCACTCACTGCTTCCGGTTCACCAATAAAGGTAACGACCACTCGGTTATGGTCATGGTCGGGATTGACATCTAGCACCGTAACACCAGGCACACCCTTAGCTTCTGCCACTATGGCCTCTATTACCTCAGGGCGTCGCCCTTCGCTGAAGTTGGGCACGCACTCTACAACCCGCATGTCCTTTCACTCCTGTTCGTAGCTTAATCTTGGAATATCTCACAGTAAAGCTGCGGGATGTGCCTAGGGCACAGGGGCCTACAGCCACATCCCGCAACTTGTAAGGCTAGTACCTTCTAGTTCAACATAGGAATCTTAACGCCCCGCTCTTTGGCGGTCTTGATGGCCAGTTCATAACCGGCATCAGCATGCCGCATCACACCAGTACCCGGGTCGCTGGTGAGTACGGTGCTCAAACGCCAATCGGCATCTTCGGTGCCATCGGCCACCACTACCATACCGGCATGGATAGAGTAACCGATACCCACGCCACCACCATGATGGACAGAAACCCAGCTGGCGCCGGAAATGGAGTTGAGCAGCGCATTCAAAATCGGCCAGTCGGCGATGGCATCGCTGCCGTCACGCATACCTTCCGTTTCCCGGTTGGGGGAGGCCACAGACCCGGTGTCCAGATGGTCGCGGCCAATAACGATAGGTGCCTTCAGTTCGCCTTTGCGCACCATTTCGTTAATGGCCAAACCGAACTTGGCCCGTTCACCATAACCCAGCCAGCAGATACGGGCAGGCAGGCCCTGGAAGGCAACCCGCTCCTCCGCCATCTTGATCCAACGATGGAGACGCTTATTCTCTGGGAACAGCTCTAGCACCTTCTGGTCAGTCTTATAAATGTCTTCCGGATCGCCCGAAAGAGCTACCCAGCGGAAGGGGCCTTTACCTTCGCAGAACAAAGGACGGATATAAGCCGGTACAAATCCTGGGAAATCAAAGGCGTTGCTGATACCGTTCTCATAGGCCATCTGTCGCAGGTTATTACCGTAGTCAAAGGCCACAGCACCGCGGGCTTGCATATCTAACATGGCCTGCACGTGGCGGGCCATGCTGGCACCAGAGAGGGCCACATACTTCTTAGGATCACTCTTACGCAAGTCGAGGGCTTCCTCATGGCTCATACCACCAGGCACATAGCCATTGAGAGGATCATGAGCGGAAGTCTGATCCGTAACCACATCGGGAATGCGACCACGACGCACCAGCTCAGGCAATACATCAGAAGCGTTACCCAGAAGACCTATAGAAATGGCTTCACCATTGGCCAGAGCCTCATCCACCTTGGCTAGGGCCTCATCCAGGTTGTCTGTCCAAGTGTCTAGGTAGCGCGTGTTAATACGGCGCATAATGCGCTCCTTATCTACTTCCACGACTAGCGCCACGCCCTCGTTCATGGTAACAGCCAAAGGCTGGGCGCCACCCATACCGCCTAGACCGGCCGTAACAACCCATTTACCTTTGAGGGTGCTGTTAAAATGCTGGTGGGCAGCCTCCGCAAAGGTCTCATAGGTTCCTTGTAAAATACCTTGAGTGGCGATGTAAATCCAACTGCCGGCCGTCATCTGGCCATACATTGTGAGGCCCTTGTCCTCCAGTTCGCGGAAATTCTCCCAGGTGGCCCAATGGGGTACCAGCATGGCGTTGGAAATAAGAACGCGGGGCGCCCGTCTGTGAGTACGGAACACACCTACCGGTTTGCCTGATTGCACCAACAGAGTCTCATCATCGCCCAACTCCCGTAGGGCCCTGACAATGGCATCGAAGCATTCCCAGTTGCGAGCAGCCTTGCCTGTACCACCATAGACGATCAGTTGGTCCGGCTTCTCCGCCACCTCCGGATCCAGATTGTTCATGAGCATACGCAGGGCGGCTTCCTGCTGCCATCCCCGGCAAGAAATCTCGCTTCCCCGGGGAGCACGAATAACTCTACTCATCGACTATTCCTCCTTTGTTTATTTGATTTGGGGGTGATCCCTTAGAAGTCGGGTAAAGCAGGTAAGAGAGGTTCGCCACTGCCCACTACGGCCTGCAACAAGGCTCCATCTGCTATTAAGCGGGCGGCCTCCCTTATATCCGGATACATAATGCGGTCGTTCTCCAACATGGGTACCGTCTGACGCAGCAAATGGTAGGCCGGTGCCGTTAACGGCGATAGGCCAGCTGCCTCTTGCAGATCCAGTGCTTGACAAGCGGCCAAATACTCAATAGCTAGCACATTGCGCACGTTCTTCACCACCTGCCGTAGCTTTCGGGCAGCGATGGTGCCCATGCTCACGTGATCTTCTTGATTGGCGGAAGACGGGATGGAATCCACACTGGCCGGGTGGGAAAGAACCTTGTTCTCGCTGACAAGAGACGCCGCCGTATACTGGGCAATCATAAAGCCCGAATTGAGCCCCCCGTGTCTGCTTAAGAAGGCAGGTAAGCCCGACAGCTGGGGGTTAACTAGCCGTTCAATACGGCGCTCCGCGATATTGGCCAGTTCCGACACCGCCATGGCTAGATAATCGGCTGGTAAGGCTAAAGGCTCTCCGTGGAAGTTGCCCGCCGAAATGGTATCGCCCTGCTCGGCGAAAACCAGCGGGTTGTCGGTGGTACTGTTCACTTCCACCGCAACAACCTCGCCCACGTGACGCCAGGCGTTATAGACGGCTCCATGAACCTGCGGTATACAGCGCAAGCTATAGGCGTCCTGTACCCGCAGTTGCCCTGGATCTGTGGTTAACTTACTGCCCTGCAGCAGACGTAGCATTCCGGCGCTGGCCGCGATCTGCCCCGGGTGGGGACGCACCATACTGACCCGCTGGTCATAGGCGGCAGGTATACCCCGCAAGGCTTGGGCCGTGAGGCTGGCGGTTATTAAAGCCGCCTGCTGCAATTCAAAGGTATCCACTACCGCCAAGGCTAAAAGGGCCAGCATAATCTGCGTACCATTGATAAGAGCTAAACCTTCTTTGGCAGTAAGCTGGATCGGACTCAAGCCAGCCATCTGTAAGGCTTGAGCTCCCGTATACTCTTTTCCTTGGTAGAGGGCTTCTCCTTCTCCTAGCAACACTAAAATTATGTGGGAAAGGGGAGCCAAATCACCACTGGCTCCTAAAGATCCTTGACTAGGAACTAGGGGCGTAACGCCTTTGTTTAGCATATCTATCATTAACTGCACTGTTTCCAAACGCACGCCCGAGTAACCTTTGGCTAAGGAATTGGCCCTCAACAGCATGGCAGCCCGCACCACGTCTACTGGTAAGTAGTCGCCAACGCCGCAAGCATGGGAGAAAATTAGGTTCTGTTGTAGCAAGGCGGATGCCTCTTTGTCGATAAAGACATCACTAAACTTGCCAAACCCGGTGGTAATACCGTAGACAATCTTCCCTTGCTCCACCATGGTCTCCACCACGTGACGGGCAGCTACAATGCGCTCCTTGGCTGCCTCCGACAGCTCCACCTTGGCGCCTTGGCGTGCCACCGCCACCACATCTCGCAACCGCAGGCTTTGTCCACTAATGGTAATGGTCATGGGTATCCTCCATTCTTTATCGTGTTAAAGCACTAAAGAGGTGAAAAAAGCAGCTCCCGTAGGAACTGCCAATCGTCATTCTTAAGGCTATGGTCATGGACGCCTCCCTCCACCTTTCGGCCGAACCCACTTCCTGGGATAATCCACCCTTCAGCAATCGGGGCAGTGCCTACTCTGGCACTTACATAGTTCTAGGACAATTGCCTTTTTCCTCTTCCGGAATTAAGAATTTCCCAGATGGCTCTTTCTTGACGGGAATCCGATTGGTTGTTAGCATGAAAATAACTCAAGGCAAGGAGGAGTTCTATGTATGCAACCCGGCCCAAGTTGTTGACCCCTTACCGAGGTTATCTGGTGGCTGCGGCCCTTCTGTTTGTCACGGGCATTCTGCTCGGGGCCTATACCGCCGTTTATCATCCGGAGCTTATTCAAGAAGCCATGGCTCTGCTGGAAGAGCCCCTGCGACGGCTAGGAGAAGAGATTTTCCAGGGAGAGCTTAGCCAAGGCATTTGGACCCTCTTCCTGCACAACCTCCGCACCCTTGCTCTGGTGGCAGTACTGGGTTTAGTGCTGGGTATCTACCCGGTTTTCAGCCTGCTTGCAAATGGGTTAGTAATCGGTGTAGTAGGAGCGGTCACCACGTCGACCGCCTCTTTACCCGCCTTCCTCGCCGGTATTATTCCCCACGGTGTTCTTGAAATACCGGCCATTCTTATAGCCGGTGCCGTTGGGCTACGGTTAGGGCTAGCCCCCATCTTTAGGCGCAAGAGCAGTCCTTTCGCTGCTCCCCAACCCAACGCTTGGCAAGGATATCGTCAGGAACTGGCGCTGGCTCTTAGAGTCATCCTACTCTGTGCCGTCTTGCTCCTCATTGCCGCAGTTATCGAAGTAGCCATCACGCCTCGCATAATAGCCTTGTTCCTCAAGTAAGTAATAAGGGCGTATCTGCTGCTCTGAGCAGCAAATACGCCCTTTTCTTTCTTAGTCTCCTTCCGGTTCGGCTGGCTCCTGTACACCATCTTCGCCTGGCATTGGCTTGCCCTGCATTATGGCTGCCACTTCCTCGCCCCGTAGAGTCTCTTGTTCTAAGAGGGTCTGGGCCAGTAGCTCCAGCTTATCGCGGTTTCCACGAATGAGGGCTTCAGCCGCCGCGTAACACTCTTCAATGATCTTACGAATCTCTTTATCGATGGCAAAGGCGATTTCCTCGCTGTAGTTGCGCTGACGCGAGATATCACGTCCTAGGAAGACCTGATGATCTTCTCTATAACCGAAGGAAATCGGCCCCAGTTCGTCGCTCATACCGTATTCCATCACCATGCGGCGCGCTAAGCTGGTGGCTTGCTCCAGGTCATTCTCCGCCCCCGTACTGACATCTCCCAGCACCTCTTTTTCCGCCACACGACCAGCCAACAGCGCTTTGATATTATTCAGCATTTCGCTCTTGGTCATCATGAAGCGATCTTCTTTGGGCAGATGGATAACCATGCCTCCGGCGTTGCCCCGCGGTACGATACTAACAATGTGGATACGATCCGTATTGGGCAAGAGATAACGCACCAGTGCGTGACCTGCCTCGTGATAAGCCACCAAGCGTCGTTCCTCTTCTCCCAATACCCGCGTCTTCTTGGCCGGACCAGCGATGACACGGGAGATGGACTCTTCCAGCTCGGCCATGCCAATGCGCTGCTTGTTTCTCCGGGCTGATAGGAGCGCGCCTTCGTTCACCAAGTTCTCTAAATCGGCAGCTGTAAACCCAGAGGTCTGGCGGGCAATAATATCGATATTTACGTCCTCCGCCAATGGCTTGTTGCGGGTATGCAATTTGAGGATGGCCTCCCGCTCCTTAATATTGGGCCGACCAACCACCACCTGGCGGTCAAAACGGCCTGGACGTAAGAGGGCCGGATCTAGAATATCAGGGCGGTTGGTAGCCGCCATAATGATAATCCCCTCATTGGCATCGAAGCCATCCATTTCCACTAACAATTGGTTTAGGGTTTGCTCCCGCTCATCGTGACCACCGCCTAGACCGGCACCACGTTGACGACCTACGGCATCAATCTCATCAATAAACACAATGCAAGGCGAGTTTTTCTTGGCCGTATCAAATAGGTCGCGCACCCGCGACGCACCCACACCCACGAACATTTCCACAAAGTCGGAACCGGAGATACTAAAGAATGGGACGTCGGCTTGCCCTGCCACCGCTCTGGCAAAGTAGGTCTTACCCGTACCAGGCGGACCCACCAGCAACACACCCTTCGGTATGCGGGCCCCGATTTCCACAAAGCGCTTAGGAGAACGCAAGAACTCCACGATCTCGGCCAGTTCTTCCTTGACTTCCTCATAGCCCGCCACGTCGGCAAAGGTTACCTTCTTCTTGGCCTCGCTGTGCAACTTGGCTCGGCTACGTCCAAAGCTCATCACCTTGTTGCCGCCCGACTGGGATTGCTGCATCATGAAAAACCAAAAACCACCCAGGATGACAAACATCAGGACATAGGTGATTATTGATGTCCACCAAGGCGCTTGGGCCGGGTTACGGTACTCAAAGCCCGGCACATCACGCAAAAGCTTTATAATATCCTCATCAAGTGGAGGTACGGTGGTGCGGAAACTGGTACCATCCTGCAACTTACCAGTTACCTCATTCCCCACCATTCTTGCTTCCACAACTAAGCCAGCCTTTACATCGGCATAAAATTCCGCATAGTTAATCTCTTTAACCGGCTGAGCGCCGCCCTGAAACATCTGATAAAGTGACAAGGCAATCAAGATCAACAGTAGATAAAGGCTAGCTGTGCGAATGTTCCTGTTCAAACTTCTTCGCAGCCCCTCTCCCTTATAAGCTTAGTTCACCTGTTCTTTGAGTAACAGGAAAAAAGCATCAACTCTCTTAATTGTAACAAAGCCTGATAACAGCGACAAGCAAAAGCAGTGTTTTCCCTATTATGCTCTATACACTTCGGGTTTTAGAATTCCCACATCCGGCAAGTTGCGATAAAGCTCACCGTAATCCAGACCATACCCTACCACAAAGCTATCGGGAATAGTAAAGCCGCAGTAATCGGGCTTAATATCCACTAGGCGTCGGGAGGGCTTATCCAATAGGGTACAGATCTTCAGCGATTTGGGTTTGCGTGAATAGAGGTTTTCTGTTAAATACTTTAGGGTCAAGCCCGTATCGATAATGTCTTCAATCAACAACACATGCCTACCTTCAATGCTTTCGTCCAGATCCTTGAGGAAACGAACAACGCCAGAAGAGTGGGTGGAGTGACCGTAACTGGACACAGAAATGCTATCAAGAGTCACGTCAAAGGTTAGATGGCGCAAGAGATCGGCCGTAAAAATAATAGCACCTTTGAGAACGCAAATGGCCACTACCTCCTGCCCTTCATAGTCGGCGGAAATCTGTTGGCCCAGTTCAGCTACTTTAGCGGCTATTTCTTCCCGTGAAATGAGTACTTTCTCCAAGTCTTTATGCAAGATCATCGCTCCCCTTCTATTGTATTTACGTATTGCAGACGCAATAGTTTCCTAGTTTTATCGCTTACTCGCCAGCGATCATCGAGGCGGTACCCCGCGATCCACACAATGTCCTGCCCCCGTACTACCAGCGGAATCTGACCCCGTTTCCCTTGATCCACCTTGACGTCGGTGAAAAAATCCTGCAGTTTCTTGCTACCTTTAAGTCCCAAGGGATAGAAGCTATCTCCCGGCTGCCAATAGCGCACCGTCAGTTCAGTAGCAGCCAAAGAGTCCAAGTCGCAGTAGGCCACCCGCGGATCAGGATCAAAGCCGGAAAACTGGCGACTTGACAATATGCTAGCCCTTATAGCCCCCTGGGGCAATATGGCCTCTCCTGGCAGGGGAAGCGGTACCGCTATGGCTGCCTTTTCCTGCTCCACCCTTTCCCATACCAATGCATTGTAACTACGCCGCACTTGCCAGCCGTAGGGCCAACTGATCCTAGTCCCCACATCCCGCCCCAGTAGCCCCAGAGCATCCTCCACATGGGTATAGGACAAATCCTGCGGACCACCACTGATCTGCTGCCACAGAAGCCGCAAAACCCGACGTCGGATGGCTAAGGGATAACCCTGAAGTTGGGCCACATCCAACGCCCAGGGATCATGCTGGAGGCTCCAGCATTGGGCCAACGCCTCTGTAGCCAATTGGTCCAGATAGAGATCCTCCGCGTATAAGAGGTCGGCGGAACGAACCAGGGCCAGTTCCACTTCCGGATTGAAGGCAGCTAGGAGGGGCATGATCTCCAACCGCACCCGGTTCCTTGTGTAGTCGAGGGTAGCATTGCTGGCATCTACCCGGTAGCCCAATTGCTGCTGGCGCAAATAGGCAAGAATAGACGCCTTGCTTTCCCTTAGCAGGGGGCGTACATAGGCGATTCCCCCCAAAGCCTCGTCCCGCGGCGCCATGGCCTTTAGGCCGCTGGAGCCGGCTCCCCGCAGCAAATGTAGTAGAAGAGTTTCAGCCTGGTCGCCTCCATGATGGGCCAAAAGGATGGCATTAACCTTATGGGCTTGGGCTGCTTGCCGGAGAAAGGCAAAACGCTGCTGGCGACAAACATCCTGCACCGAGCCACCCTGTTCTTTAATAATACACTTTATATCCCGCCGTTCAATTACCGCCGGCCAGCCCCACTGGGCAGCTAAGCGTTGCACGAACAGGGCGTCCCCTTGAGATGCGGAACCACGCAAACCATGGTCCAAATGGGCTACTACAAGAGAAAAGCCCCAGTCGGTGCTGAGACGATGCATAATATGGAGTAGGCACACCGAATCAGGCCCACCGGAAACCGCCACCAGCAAGCGGTCTCCCGGCGTGAGCAGATGATTCTCTCGTATGAACCTATCCACCCTTTCCAGCATGGTTTTCCTCCCCTCAGTCGCCCGGTCTTACTAGTTTTAGGCAAAAAGACGAATTTTCCTCTCTAACATTGTACCCAAATGTTAACCTGGAGAAAAAAAGACCACACCCAGTAAGAGTGTGGCCGATGGAGAGGAGAGATGGTTGCCCAATCTGGGCTAACTAACCAAAGGGACGTCTTGCGCTCCTTTAGTTACGCGAATTGCAATCACAGTCATATCATCTATTATCTGATTGCGGGTGTTCATGGTGGCCCGATCCATTAAATACTTCACCAGATCGGCCGGTTTCTCCTGCGTGCTCTGCCGTAGAATGCGAGCAAACCACTCTTCTTTGTCGGCAATGTCTTTCTGCGAGTCTAACAGCCCATCAGTCAACATGACTAGAATGTCACCGGGCTGTAGACTAATACGGCGGCTTTCCACATCAATATTATGTAAGATACCTGCCGGAAGAGAATTGGACCGTATACATTCTACCTTATCTCCTCTTTTTAGAAAAGCTGCCGTAGCGCCGATTTTTGTTAGCTCGGCTATCCCTGTATATAAATCTATGATGGCCATGTCGACAGTAGCAAAGGTCTCCTGCGATGAGCGTAACATGAGGACCGAGTTAATGGTTTGCACCGCTGTCTTTTTGTCAAAACCGGAGCGAAGTAATTGTTCCAGCACAGCCACTGTAGCCCGGCTTTCGCGGTTGGCCTCTGGACCGTTGCCCATGCCATCGCTTAACAACACTGCCAGCTTACCGTTAGGCAACTCCTTAATACTAGCCGTATCGCCCGAAACACCGGTTCCGGTACGACAGACTTGGGCCACACTAGATTCCACCTGCAGTGGCTGACTGGTGGACAGGCAGAGGGTACACTTGCCTTTACCGCTACGCCCCGGACACTTGGAGTACATGCGCACAACTGGGCGGCCAACCAAGCAACTGACTAAAGGAATCAGCTGATCCGCACACACGCTTTCGTCGGGCTTACAAGCCGTTTTTTTAATGATGACATCTATGCGATCGGGACGCCTATAGACTTCCACCCCCTGCACATTAAGCTTAAGGGCGATAATCTGCTCCTTGATTTCTTCCGCCAAGTCATGCTGTAGTTCATCTTCCATACGCAGATCGTGGGTTAGACTACGCATGATATTGGCCACCCCTCGTAACTGATTAGCCACTAGGGTACGGCTTTCCCGCAGCTTCTTCTGGTAATAGAGATTAAGCTTATATACTTTTACTAAGTAGTTGGCACAGGTGATAAGTTCCGTCGGTCGGCGGCAACGCTTCTTTACTGCCTCTGGAACCCGATTAACCGACAGCTCCCCTTGGGCATCGGCTAATGCCAGCATGTTTAACAAGGTATGGTAGCTTTTGTAGAAGTTCTTTTGCCAGCAATCATTGAAGTGGGTACAATTCTCACATACATCGGTAACTATATGATCCATTAAGGCATTGAAGTTCTTCTCCACCAAGAAACCTTCGTCATTTTCCTTTTCACTAAAGGTTTCTGCCAGTTGCGTAAACACCGCCTCCAAATCAGCCAGACGTCCCATGGCCAAGCGCTGGACCCTCTGTGCTTGCTGTTGTCCACTGGCTTTGCTCGGCTGGACTTGTGCAACATGCGGACGTAACCAACCCCTCCAGCGTTGGCCGCTAAGTAGCAAGAGTCCGAAGGCGATTAAGGAGGAGTAAGTTAACTGGCGAAGATCACCGGGCTGACTGCCGTACACAGTGAGTAAGAGTAGACTGAGGGTAAAACCAAGCCCGACACCTATCTTTCTCAGTTCATTAAATAACCCGGCTAAGAGCCCCGCTCCCGCGTATAACCCTACTTGACTCAACAATGCAGGGTGAGCCAGGTTTTGCACCACACCTATGGTGGCACCAGCTACACAACCCCAAGTAGGCCCTCCCACATGGGCCCCCAGCATCACGAAGTAGGCGGCCGCAATGGATTTACAGGAGATACCTAATAGGCTCCAGCCCTCAAGGCCGATCAACATGGCCGCCAAGACTATACTAAAGGCCAGTGCTTGCTCGCCTTGTAGCTCCAGCTTGTCCTGGTGTAAAAAGGACCTGCCGGCTTGGGCAAAAACGTAGGCTAATACAGTCACTAGGCCTGCTTCCAGTAGAGTACTGGTCAGATCAAAAACCGATGGAGGCTGCAACAAGAATACGGGCAACTTAACCAACAGGCAGGAGAGGGTAGCCATGCCCATCCCCACAAAAAGGTGGCGCCAACGCTGGTTTAAGAAGTAGCGTTCTAGGCTGACATAGATTCCCATACAACCCAAAAGGCTAACAGCAGCACCAGGAGATCGCAACAAGGCTCCTAGTGTTAAGCCGACAGCCGCCGACCAGCTCTGCTCCGGACGCACCCAGCGGACGGCTACAAACAAAGCCAGGCCGAAGGGAGCCAAATCACCGAAGACTACAGCTCGTCCCAGTAAGACGGCCATCACCAGTAGGCGCAAAGTCACTCCATCGCTAAGGGAGGCTGGCCAACTTCTGCTAAGACGCTGTTGCCATGAAGTTCGTGCGACCGGTTCGTATTGACCAAATGCGGGTGAGCTAAATCGTGCCTTATTGAGCATCAGCCTCAACACCTCGTCTTCCTTACCTTTGCGCCCATTATAGGCAAAAGTAGGAGGAAGCTATGTCAAACGACGCGGTTGCGGTTACAAAAATTGCGACATATTTCTCGTGTCGACACCCAACATATTGGGTATATAAGGTGGGGCTGTACCGAGCGCTAGTAGCACCCCCGACTGGCAACCCCGACTGCCGCCCCCGAGGCAAGGGACAACCTGTCGATAAGTTCTAAAGATGCGACAAAAATAGTTGTTCTAAAGACCAACTCCAGCGCATAGACAAAGGGCTTGGCAATAGCCCCTGTGTGATTAAACTAGAGAGCTCTTTTCGGAAACAGCCTCCCGACTAGCTCTGCAAAGCAAAAAGCCTCGCGCAATCGCGAGGCTCTAATACTCAAATGGTGCGCCATCAGGGACTCGAACCCCGGACCCACTGATTAAGAGTCAGTTGCTCTACCAACTGAGCTAATGGCGCATATTCACATTGGTGGCGGCGACTGGACTCGAACCAGTGACACTGCGGGTATGAACCGCATGCTCTAGCCAACTGAGCTACGCCGCCAACTGTAGCGGACGAGATATATTCTACAGCATCATGCTAGGAAGGTCAAGTATTATTCGTTAGCAGATTATGGGCGATATTTGCCGGACTGTTGACGTAGAGAACGGGGAGAATAGCCGCCCCGGCCACCTCGTTTAGCTTCCGTGTTTTTCCTTAGACTGGAAAGGCGCTCCTCGCTGTCCTTCAAGAAACGGGCCAACTGTTCATCCAGCGAAACTGTAGGACGACGGCGAGCTTGGCGTATAGACAGACCAATTTTTCCGCGGCCATCCACGTTAATTACCTTTACAGTTACTCGTTCACCCAACTTCAAGTAGTCATTGATGTCTTTAACGTAGGCATCAGCAACTTCCGAAATATGGACTAAACCCGTTTGTCCAGTTTCAAGCTCTACAAATGCCCCAAAGTTTGTAATCCCCGTCACCAGTCCGCTAACAACAGTGCCTACTTCTAAAGCCATTACTGTTGGATTTCCCTCCAAAAAGATTTTGACTAACATTATGAGTATAATCCACGCCACATTAAGCGTCAATAACCCATTGTTTAGCAATACCGCGCGAAAGACTTCTACCAATTACACTGACCCAAAGCCTAAGGAATCACCCCACCCTTAGGATCGGTCGACACATAAATGGTATCATTGGGCTTCACCATACCCATCTCGCGAGCTAATCGCTCCAAATAGGCTGGGTCAGTTAGCAAACGCTCAATTTGCTCTTGCAACAGCTGATTGTCAGCCTGCAGCTGTTGTTGACGCCGAAGCAACTCTTCACAGCGGGTCACAAGCGCTCGCATACGCATCTCCTGTCGCACCCATTGAACCCCCGCGCAGACGAAGTAGGCACTGAGAAATAGGCACAGCAGAATCACTGGCCAGCGCCGTTTACGGGTCTTCTGATGTTGGCGCACACTTGGTGCATTGGGGAAAGGGATTATCTGTCGCGCTCTATTTGGCATGCCATCACCCACAGTCAGTCAACTTTTCTTCGTTAACCTTGTTAATTCGCCATAACTAATCAACTCTCCTGCTGAATATACCTTTCATTCCTTATCCTGGTTGAAAAACTTGTTTAGTAGGCGCTGTAGAGCCATCCGTAGGCGAACCGCCCATCCCTTTAAGACTCTTAACAACCAGTTACGCAGCAGCACAAAGGGTTTAAGTAGCCAGTGAAGCAGGCTACAAAGGGGTAACACAAGTGCATGGTAGGGCCAGAGTAGAACACCCATAATCGCCTCTATCACTCGACTTAGCCAGGCCAGAAAAAGGGCAAGGCGATGGAATACCAGTGCCCAGGCCGACAACAGAATGGGGCTCAACCAGTAAAAGTACGCGCCGGCCCCCAAGGCCAAACAGAGCAACAAAAATACGCGCACCTCTCCCAAGTTCACTCGCAGCAGTACGATATAAACCCAGATCGTATAGGTAAACCAAAAGAGCAAATCGGTAGCTGCCGTAAGTAGCTGTCCAGGCGTGCTAGCACGGCGCAATACCCGGTAAAGATCAAAGAAGAAGCCAAAGCAGAAACCGAGAAAGGTAAAGATAAACGCGCCGAGAGGTTGGGCTACCGACATCGGGGCACCTCCGCATTAACAGTATCTTATGCAGCTGATGGCTCATGTGTCATTTTGCTTTGAAAAAAGGGACCTTAGCAGTGCTAAGACCCCTCCATTACTCTCCAAGGCTGGCTGCTTTCCAGTTAGCCAAAAATGCGACTAAAAAGCCCTTTGCTGCGACCTTTGCCAACACTCGCTATACCGCCTTCGAGATAGTCAACAGCCTTAACCATACCCTCTATACTCAGTTTCCCCTCATCCAGACTCAGCTGCTTGATGTGTAAGTCCTCACCTCTAATGGCCATCATGCCCAGTTCGGTCTCCAAAATGACCTCCTGGTCATCAAAGCTGTCCACATGAACGACACCTTCTAGTGCCACCTGTTCTCGGTTAGTAATCACAATGCGATGCAGACACTGGTCTTGCGACTGATTCATACGTAAATCCCCCCTGTATCCAAATGCCTAGGCCGTTCTACGCTAGGCTGTCCTATCTTTGCTAGACTATATGAGCCAAAAAGCTCGTCTAGAACAGATTGGGGGCAGGTCTGCAAGAAATCGGGTTAATCCCAGATCTTGAAGATACCAACACCGTGGAAATAGGAATGAATAATATCTTCGGCGTTGGCGCCTCGCTCGGCTCGGCCTTTGGCACCCCATTGGGACATACCGACGCCATGGCCATAGCCTTTACCGGTAAAGGTCACCTTATCACCGCTTACTTTGATAGACTCAATCAGAGTAGATCTTAGCTTAGTGCTACCCACAGCCAGACGAAAGGCCGGAGCCGAAACGGTGGCATTACCCACCCGTAGCGTCAAGGCGCGTCCCGACTCTCCCCTTTCTACGATTTCCACCGTGCTGAAACTTCCTGTCTTCTGCCCCACCTTCTCTAAAGCCTTGGCGATTTCGCTCTTACTAAAGGTGGCGGTCCAGGTGCGGTCTTCCGGCGGAGTGGCTTCAACACTAATGGGGTCATCGACCGCTACCACATAGGGGGTTGGTTCCTTATCAAAGGCCAAGCCTTCTAGTGCCGTGGCCGTCTTACCACCCGAGTTGGCATGGAACCAGGCGCGAATGTAACGGCCATTATAGGCCACCACCTTGCCCCGCGTCAAACGCACCGCCTCGCGCACATTGTCATTGATGCGACTGGCATCATAGGCTTGAAATTCCTCGATATCGGTGGACGCATGGGCGTTGCGGTGGGGCACTCCGCCCTCTCGGGCTATTTTTTCCAGAGTAAAGGTGCGGGCCAAAATAGCCTGTGCGGCTAAAGCTTCGATGGGCCATTTAGGATCCATCTCCGCCGCCACCACACCCGCAATGTACTCCTCAAAAGGCATGGTCTTCACTTGTCCAGTCTCTTTGATATAGACCTTCAACTCCGGTTCCTGCCGCTCGCCGCGTGCAATGGCCGACGGTATGGCCGGGGCACCGCTAGTCTGCCCTCCTTCAGGACGGCGCATAGCACGACAAGAAACCAACAACAGCAAAACCATCAGGATAGCCAGTGTGCTGCGAAGACGATTGGGTCTCTTCATGTAACTGCCTCCCATACTAGTCTGGTCAGCAGTATTATTCCCCGTAAGCTACCTTAAAGTACACGCATATCATCAAGTACAGTGTAAAGCAGTTCAGCTTCTTCTTTTCGTACCGTTTCTTGCAGCCGCTCTACACGCACCCTTAAGACACGTTGCCCAAAGTCAATGGTGAGAACATCGCCCACTTGCACCTCACTGCCAGCCTTGGCTACTCGACCATTAAGCTGTATTCGACCCTGATCGCAAACTTCTTTGGCCAAGGTGCGACGCTTGATGAGGCGCGACACCTTAAGAAACTTATCTATACGCATTTGTTGCCTCCTCTAACTTAACGAAAATCAGGTTCGGGGCTGCCGAACCTGATCTTCGTCTGAAATGCAGATGTCTTATGTAGTAGAGGTGTACCGGCTACTTAACAGCTTCCTTCAGTACCTTACCGGCCTTGAAAGCAGGCACGCGGCTGGCAGGGATCTGAATTTCTTCTCCGGTACCAGGGTTGCGCCCAGTGCGAGCTGCGCGCTCACGAGCTTCAAAAGTACCAAAGCCAACCAGCTGTACTTTCTCGCCCGCTTGCAAAGCTTCCTGTACTGCAGCCACAAAAGCATCTAGGGCAGCTTCTGCTTGTTTCTTGTTTAGCCCAGACTTGACAGCCATTCTGCTCACTAAGTCAGCCTTTTTTACAGTTGCCACAACAATAACCTCCTTAAGCAAGGGTGGTGCTTCTACCAGTTTCTTTACTTCGACAAATATTTGCCAAGTCCTTTTTTGCCGCTGTTTTTTAGCGAAAAATAGCTAAAAATGTCTTATCGACCTTTAGCTTCCTCCCACCAGCAATCCAGTTCCTGTAAGCTATAGGAGTTCAACTCCCGACCAGCTGCTTGCGCCTGCTTTTCAATGTAAGCAAAGCGGCGACGGAACTTCATTACGGTGCTAAGCAAAGCACTTTCCGGCTCTACTTCCAGGAAACGAGCCACATTAACTATCGCAAACAACAGATCGCCCAATTCTTCGCTGATCTTTCTCTTATCACCGCCAGCAATTGCCCCCTCCAGCTCGGCCTTCTCCTCCGTCACCTTGGCCCAGGCACCTGTTATATCGTCCCAGTCAAAACCGACACGAGCCGCCTTCGCCTGTACCTTACAGGCTTGCATAAGCGCGGGCATGTTTCGAGGCACCGAATCTAACAGGGAACCCTTCTCTTCTCCACCCCGTTCCTGTGCCTTAATCTCTTCCCAGTTACGCAACACTTGCTGGCTGGATTCTACCTGAACATCACCAAAAACATGGGGATGCCTGCGCTTCATCTTAGTTATGATCTGGCGCAGAGGCTCCGTCAAATCAAAGTTGCCTTGCTCTTTGGCAACTTGGGCATGGAAGACAATCTGTAATAATAAGTCTCCCAACTCCTCCGCCAGCTTATGCATGTCGCCCAGTTCTATAGCCTCCAGAACCTCATAGGCTTCCTCAAGTAGGTAGGGTTTGAGGGAAACATGATCCTGTTCTCGGTCCCAGGGACACCCGTCAGGGCTCCTAAGCTTGTCCATCACTTGAGCCAGCTCAACTAAGAGCTCGCCTACTCCTCTCTGCTCTGCCATTATTAACCCTCCCTGATTAGGCCAAAACGCAACAGAACCTGACTTAGGGGTTTTCCCACCTTAGGTATGATGGCCAGCTCTTGGGCCGTTAGGGCACCCGTTAAGAGCACTAGAACACCATAAAGGGTACCGGCGATAGCTATAGTCAGCAGCGTCGCCAGAGTATTAGAGAAACGTCCCGCTAGCCACAAATAGCTGTAGTGGGTGGCTACACCCATACCTGCCGTGGCCAGTATGGGGCGTAGAAAGGTCTCGCCCACGGGTATTTTAACTCCCGAGACCCGCAGCATAGCCCGATAGTTCAATAGAGAAGATACTGTAAAACCAATCACCGTGCTCAGAGCCGACCCGCGAATATTGAGGGTCGGTATGGCGGTGAGAAAATAGGTGGCTCCCAACTTGGCCAGTGCGCCATAGAACAAGTTGACCACCGGAACATGGGTCTTGCCCAATCCTTGCAGAATACCAGAAGTAGTCTGTTGTAAGGCCAAGAAGGCCACTACGTAGGCCAATACCGCCAAAGGAAAACCTACGGCCGTTCCGCTTTCTTTCCCGTAGAGCATGACGGCGATAGGGGTAGCCAATACGGATAGCCCCACGGCGGCAGGCAAGTTAATCAACATGGCCAACTTGAGGGCCAGAGCGGAACGGCGCTGCACCAAATGTCTTTGGCCCAAGGAGACGGCTGCAGCGATAGAGGGAATTAAGCTCGCCACTAGAGCCACGGTGAACATCTGGGGCAAGTTGATTAACGGGGTAGCCATACCCGACAATTGGCCATATAGACTGGTAGCCTCCGCTTGGGAAAAGCCAGCCGCCAATAGACGGCGTGGAACCACGCCTGCATCTATTAGCTGCATAAAGGGCAAGACTATACCCCCGATGGTAATGGGCACTGCTAAAGAGGCAAACTCTTTCACAATGCTACGGCTGCTTTCCCCTACTTTACCCTCCCGCTGCCACTTGCCTTCTAGTCTTGGTTTCAGTCGTCTATAGGCGAATAGCAACAGGACTAAGCCGGCGGCACCACCTAAGGTAACACCGGAAGAAATACCGGCAGCAACAATTTCCGGTTCCTTTTGTAAAGAAAAGAGGTATAGCCCGAAACCCAGAGCGATGCCAACCCGCACCACCTGTTCGACGATCTGACTGAGGGCGTAGGGCACCATCTCCTGAAAACCTTGAAAGTAACCCCGCATACCGGACATGAGGGCGACCACAAAAACAGCTGGGGCCATGGCTAGCAGGGCTCCCAGGGCCCGCCGATCACCCAGGACATTGTTAACAAGATAAGGGGATGCCAACATGAGGACGATCGTTGACAAAAGGCCTACCGTACCTAAGACCAGCATAGATATCTGAAACACTCGCTGGGCGGCCCTATACCTTTTTCTGGCCACTCGTTCGGCTATCATCTTGGCAATGGCTATAGGTGGCCCCGATATGGAAATGGCCAGCAGTGTATTGTAGATAGGATAAGCCATCTGATATAGCCCCATTATCTCATCACCGGCAAATCGGCCTAAGGGTATGCGATAAATAGCTCCCAAACCTCGCACAAAGATGCCGGCTATACTCAGTATGGCGGCATTCTTGACAAACCGATTATCACGTTCTTTCACTCTAGGCCCATCCCTTCTTCCATGGGTAAACTCTACCTATTATAGCATGTATGGTGGCTATTCTACTCATATACTTCAGCCAAGCAGCAAAACGAGGTAGCAAGCGCTACCTCGCTAATTCTTGACCCAATACCGCTTTCCTGCTTAGCCCTCCATCTGTTTACCTAAGAAGCTGGCAGCCGTCTCAGCCAGTTTGCTCTCCAGTTCACCAAAGAGCGCATCCGGGTCTTTACTGCAAATGATCACACAACCCAATGGATGGCCCTCGGCCACGATAGGGGACACAACTTGAGCTGTAAGCTTGCTCATACCATCCAAGAACTCGATGGCACTGCCCTGCCCCTTCGCTTCACCGGGGTTAACCATGATGGTACGTCTCTCTTCCATGGCGGTTTCCGCCAACTTGCCCAAAGGCTGGTTCATAAACTCCTTTTTCGAGGCACCGGCCACAGCGATAACCAAATCCCGGTCGGTGATCAAACAAGTGTGCCCCGTCGCTTCGTAGAGAGAATCCACGTACTGCTTGGCGAAATCCCCTAACTCACCGATAGGTGAATACTTTTTCAGAATAACCTCTCCATCGCGGTCTACAAAAATCTCCAACGGGTCGCCCTCACGAATCCGTAAGGTGCGGCGAATTTCCTTTGGTATCACAACACGCCCTAAATCGTCGATACGCCGGACGATGCCTGTTGCCTTCATTGTTTCTGCCTCCTTAATAAGCTACTGACAGTTACAGGTAACTATAGTATTCAACCGGCCTTCTGCAATTATGCTCGAACACACGTTAAGAATGACACAAATGGCTAATACTGCTACCGCACCAGTAACAGGACCAGCTTATCTCTCTGCAATTGCTCACGAAAATCGTTCCAGGCCTGATCCTGTTTCATCGCCAACACCCGCTCGCGAGCCTGTTTGGCTACTTGCTCATAGGTCTGCTCCTTTGCCGGATCCTTGGCTTCTGCCCTAATAATATGGTACCCATGACTGGTAACAATAATCGGGCTTATTTGGCCCGGCTCCAGGGCAAAGGCCGCTTCCTCAAAGGCCGGCTCCATCTGCCCACGGCTAAACCATTGGAGCGAGCCTCCATAGGCGGCACTTTCTTCGTCTAAGGAATGCTTCTTTGCCAACAAGGCAAAATCCGCCCCCTGCATCAACTGAGCCAGTAGCTCCTCCGCCTTCTCCTTCTCAGCCACCAAAATGTGCGACACTTTCACCATTTCCGGCTGGTCAAAGCTGGATTTATGTTGTTCATAATAGGCCTTTGCTTCTTCTTCCTCAACGGTAATGCCAGCCACCACCTGCTCGTACAAACGATTTAGTAGCAAGTTGTTACCAAAATAGATGCGCAGGGCTTCCTCGTCTAGATTGTGACTGGCCAGCTTGGCCTGAAAACTCTCTAGATCTCCGGCAAACAAGTGGTCTTTGAGCCAACCCAGCAGCTGGTCAGCATACTCGGCCTGCTCCTCGGCAGTAGCTAAATCCTGGGCGGCCTCCAACAGTAGATACTCCTCCGCCAGTTGAACTAAGACTTGGCGCTTATTTTGCCTAGCAAAATCGGATTGGTAGTCGGCGGTATGGCCAAACTGCAAGTCATAGCTAAACTGAACGATGTTCAAGCGTTGCTCCAACTGGCTGGGAGTAATAAGCTTACCATCCACATACGCCGCCACTTGAGAAGAAATGACCAGGAAAATGGCAGCCAGCACAAGTAGGGCTATCACAGGGATGACCCACGGCTTGGTGCGAGCCCAGCCAACAAAGTTACTCATCTACCTCTGCCTCCTTTGGTACTTCCTCCAGCAGGTCACTCACGAGCCGCATCCACTCCCGCGCAAAAGTGAGGGGACTGCTATTGGGTCTCTGCCAGACGAAGCTACCCGGCTTGTTAGGTTGTAGACGCAGCTGCCCATTGGTCCGTCGGAAAAGGTACTCTATCTGCATGGGCGTCAAGAAGGCTCGGGGTGCCAGTTGCATAAGCAGCGTACCGGTCTGCACTGCCAGCCGACTCACTCCTATTTGCTGGGCCAAGACGCGCATGCGAGCCACCAGCAGCAGGTTGCTCACACTCTCTGGCATGCGGCCATAGCGATCCAGCATTTCGTCCTCAATGTCATCCACATCCTCCAGCGTACTGATGGCCCTGATCTTCTTATACATCTCGATTTTCTGTTTGCCATCACGGATATAGCGATCGGGAATAAAGGCGTCAATCGGCAACTCTATCTCCACTTCGTGCTGGACTGGGGCTGGCTTGCCTTGCAGCTCTCTCACAGCCTCTTCCAACAACTGACAATAGAGATCAAAGCCCACCGCCATCATAAAGCCATGCTGTTCGGGACCTAGAATATTGCCGGCACCGCGAATCTCCAAGTCGCGCATAGCGATTTTGAAGCCGGCTCCCAGCTCGGTGAACTCTTTGATGGCCTGCAGGCGTTTTTCCGCCACCTCCGAGAGGGTCTTTTCTGGCCTGTAAGTAAAGTAGGCAAAGGCCACCCGATTAGAGCGACCGACGCGACCCCGCAGCTGATAGAGTTGGGCCAGACCAAACTTGTCTGCGTCCTCTACTATCATGGTATTAACATTGGGGATATCTAGACCTGATTCAATAATGGTGGTGCTAACCAAAACATCATATTCGCCTTCAATAAAATCCAACATGAGGCGTTCTAACCGTTCCTCCGACATGCGGCCATGGCCGTAGGCAATACGGGCCTCGGGCACCAGCTTCTGCAGTCGGTCCACCACGTGGCGAATACTGCGCACCCTGTTATGGACGTAATAGACCTGCCCCTGCCGGGCCAGTTCGCGACGGATAGCGCTGCGCACCAACTCATCGTTATACTCTACTACATAAGTTTGCACAGGAAAACGATCTTCCGGTGGTGTTTCTATTACGCTCATATCACGCATCCCCACCATAGCCATATGTAACGTGCGGGGAATGGGAGTGGCCGTTAGAGTCAAGGTATCCACATTCTCTTTTAACATCTTCAGCTTTTCCTTATGGGCCACACCGAAGCGCTGTTCTTCATCGATAATGAGCAATCCCAGGTCGAAAAACTTAACGTCCTTTTGTAGGAGACGGTGGGTGCCCACCACCACATCCACCAGCCCTTGGGATAGTCGTCTTACGGTTTCCTTGTTCTCCGCAGGACTCCGGAAACGAGATAGAATACCTATTTCAATTGGAAAACCAGCAAACCGCTCCTTAAAGGTGGCGTAATGTTGTTCTGCCAAAATGGTAGTAGGCACCAGTACGGCCACTTGTTTCCCGGCTGTGGCTACTTTGAAAGCAGCCCGCACCGCCACCTCCGTCTTGCCATAACCCACGTCACCGCAAAGCAGGCGATCCATAGGTCGAGGTGCCTCCAAGTCACTCTTGATGGCCGCAATAGCCTTTAGCTGATCCTCCGTTTCTTGATAGGGGAAACGGGCTTCCATCTGGGCTTGCCACTCATTGTCGGGCGGGAAATTATAACCTTCTGTGTTCTGTCGCGCCGCATAGAGAGACAGCAACTCTTTCGCCATCTGCTGCACCGACTGCTTAACTCGGGTTTTGACCTTCTGCCAGTCACCGCCACCCAAGCTATAGATCTTGGGAGTTCGGCCCTCGGCCCCCACGTATTTTTGTAATAGCTGAATCTGGTCAGTGGGCACATACAACCGATCTTCACCGGCATATCGAATCTGCAAATAATCGCGGTGCAGCCCATCAATCTCCAGAGTCTTAATGCCCATATATTGGCCAATGCCATGTTGCACGTGCACCACATAGTCACCCACCGCCAAATCCCGATAGTCGGCTAGACGAGCACCCTCTGCCTTGCTTAGTCGCACTGGTTTGCTAGTGCGTAACCGTTGCAAGACATTGTCATAGGTAAATACGCACAGACGGGCATCGGGTATTTCGAAGCCGGTAGTCAGACTTCCCGGAGCTAAATTGACCGCTCCTACTTGCAGCTGTTCCTCGGCAGTGACGATGGTCACCTTATCAGCAATCTCGTTTTGCAGGTAAGCGCTTACCCGCTGCTGCTGCTCCCCATTGCCACCCATAAGCACCAGATAATAGTTGCTAGCCAAGAGCCGATCCACTTCCTGACGCAAAAGAGATGACTGCCCATGAAAATTGGGCACCGACTTGGTCTGCAGCGACACATGCCGGTTAATCTGCCAGGGGGCTGGTCGGCGCGGAAAGAGGGCCAAGAACAGGGTTCGCCCAAGAGGGAGGCGTCGCAGCAGCTCTTCTGGCTCAAAGGCAATCTGCTCCTGTTCGGGTAGCAACCTCCCGTTACTCAAGAGATCGGTAAAACCATCTAGGAAGAATTTGTAGTCTTCCTGGGCCTGTTCCCAAACCTTGGTGGGCTCATCAATCACCACTTGGGCGTCAGGGGGCAAGTAGTCCAATAGGCTCCAAGGCTGATCAACAAAGAAGGGCAGATAGCGTTCCTTGCCAGCAAAGACTAACCCCTCTTGCAATTTCTCCAAATCGGCTCCCACGTGTTCCCTGAGGTGGCTGGCCAAAGAGGAGTTCGCCTGCAGAGCCCTGTCGAAGGCAGCCTGCAAACGCTGCAGACCAGCTCCATTGGCAGTGGCCGGCCAGATAATCTCCTGTGCCGGCAGAATAAGGACACTTCTGATGTTCTCCAGCGAGCGTTGACTGGTCAGATCAAACTCCTTGATCAGATCTATCTCATCACCAAAAAACTCTATACGCACGGGTCCATCATATCCTGGACCGTACACATCCAAAATACCACCCCGCTGGCTGAACTGGCCAGGCCGCTCCACCAGATGTACCCGCTCATAACCGCCCTGCACCAAAATGCTGGTTAACTCCTCTAGGGAGATCTGTTGGCCGTAGCTCAGTTGCAGCCCCTGAGAGCTAAAAATGGAAGGAGCCGGCAGCTGGTATTGCAAGGCATCGATGGAGGTAACTACCAGACAGCGTTGGCCACTGCTCAAAGCGAAGAGGGTCTTTTGCCGCTCGGCAACTAGCTCAGGGCTGGAGGCGGCAATGCCATAGAGAGGGTTTTCTCGAGCAGGAAAGAGCAGCACCTTTTCCTCCGGCAAGAGGGTTTGGAGGTCACTCCATACTTGCTCTGCCAAGTTGAAGCTAGGAGCTATATAGAGCAAGCTGGAATTCTGTCGATCGTAGAGAGCCGCCGTCAGAAAACCCTTGGCAGACCCTGTGATGCCAGAGATCAACAAGTTGCTATCTTTAGCACCTATGTTTTGCAGAATCTCCTCCCAGCCTTTGCTCTGCGCAAGTAGGGCCAATACACTCTTCACCAAATCCCCTCCTGTATCATCAGCCGTTAAAACGCGATGCCGCCAGCTCCAGCCCTGCTTCAATCCAAAGGGCAATGGCATCGCAGGCCCTTTCCACCGCCTCCTCTAGAACTGGCAGCTCATCCTTAGCAAAGGGTTCCAAGACATAATCCACAACTTCCTTGGCCTCGGGTCGTCCGATACCTATCCGTAGACGGTGGATTTCCTGACTCTCCAGGGTTTCTATCACCGAGCCAATTCCCTTATGGCCACCGGCACTGCCGGCTGCACGCAGGCGAATTTTCCCTAAAGGCAAATCCAAGTCATCATAAACAATGAGAATATCAGTCAATGTCAACTGCAGGTGGCGCATAGCATAACTGACGGCAGCCCCACTGCGGTTCATGTAGGTAGTCGGTTGCAGCAGAGTGACCGCTTGACCGGATATATGTCCTTGCCCGTAAATGGCGGGCCCTAAACTACCATTCACCTTGATCTGATGCCGTTTAGCCAGTTGGCTAATGACACGAAAGCCCACGTTGTGGCGCGTATCTTTATACCTAAGACCAGGATTCCCCAATCCTACTATGAGTTTCAAATGGTATCCCTCTCCTTCCATTTACAACAAGGGAAAAGAAGAGTACAGCAAGAACTTGCTGCACTCTTAGCTCAAGAAGTCGATTAACTCTAGGCTTCTGGCTCACCAGCGGGTTCCTCGGCAGCTTCACTCTTCTCCTCAGCCTCTTCCGGAGACGGGTCTTGCACGCTGGCAACCACGCCCACCACCATTTCCTCTGGACTGCTGATTACCTCCACGCCCGACGGTATGTTCAAGTCTCCTACGGTGATGATTTGTCCCACCTCTAGCTCGGACACATCCACATCAACGCTGGCAGGCATCTGGGCTGGCTTGGCTTTCAACTCAATTTCCAGCAGACCATATTGCAATGGGGCCCCACTTGTCCCCACGATGCGAACCGGAACGGTGGCTCTTACTTCCTCATCTTGCTCCACCACCAAAAGGTCAATGTGGCGCAAGTCCCGCTTGATTTTATCGTATTGTATTTCGCGGGGCAAAACTAAATGCCTACTGCCGTCATCCAGTTGTAAGGTGAAGAAAGCGCTACCTGAGTTCCTACTGAGGGCCGCCGCCAGTTGCCGCTCGGAGATTTGTATCGGCACGCGCAAGTTGGCCGATCCGCCATACACTATGCCAGGAACAAACCCTTGCTGACGAAGACTCTTGAGAGCACCCTTACTCCCAGTCTGTCGCACTGACGCTTGAATCGTCACTGAAGACATCTTATCTCCTCCTTTACGTGGTGGGTTTATCAGGCAAATATGGTACTAACGGAAAGGTCGCGATGGATATTACTAATAGCTTGTCCAAATAAGGGGGCCACTGATAGCTGCTTGATTAGAGGAATACGCTTATCGGCGCCGAGGGGGATGGTATTGGTAATCACAACCTCCTTAATAGGCGAAGCCGCTAAACGTTCCAAGGCGGGAGGAGAAAGCACCCCGTGGGTGCAGCAAGCATATACCTCTAAGGCCCCTTTATCCAGTAACGCTTGGGCCGCCTGGGTGATGGTACCCGCCGTATCAATAATATCGTCAATCAATATCACCCGTTTGTTGGCCACTTTGCCAATAATGTGCATTACCTGGGATACGTTGGGCTCGGGCCGATACTTGTCTACGATGGCGATAGGAACTCCCAACCTATCCGCCAAGTTACGAGCACGAGTAACGCCCCCCAAATCGGGGGAGACCACTACCATGTCCTCCCCACCAAGGTTGGAAAAGTAGTCGGCGATGATGGGCATAGCCAAGAGATGGTCCACCGGAATATCGAAAAACCCTTGGATCTGGCCCGCATGTAAGTCCATGGTAACCACCCGATCCACCCCGGCTACTGTGAGCAAATTGGCCACCAACTTGGCTGTAATGGGATCACGGGGGCGGGCTTTTCGATCCTGCCGTGCATACCCATAGTAAGGAATCACGGCTGTAATACGGTCGGCCGATGCCCGACGCAGGGCGTCGATGGTAACCAGTAGTTCCATCAGATGCTCGTTTACAGGTGCGCACGTGGGTTGAATAACGAACACGTCGGCACCGCGTACACTTTCATTTATCCGGATCTGTACTTCCCCGTCGCGAAAACGCATTACTTCGCAATCGCCCAGAGGCAAATCTAGCCAAGACGCTATCTCTTCCGCTAATGCCCGGTTGGCATTACAAGTAAACAGCTTAAGTGGTCTGGAAAATGACACGGCCCACCCCTCCTATTCCTTCTGCCGACGTCTAAGGACCCAACCTTCCTTGTTCTCCTGCCGAGAGCGCGCCACAGCCAAAGCGTCGGCCGGAACATCTTTCGTGACCGTGGAGCCTGCAGCTATAAAGGCATTTCTACCAATCTGGACTGGGGCAACCAGGTTGCTGTTACAGCCTATGAAGGCCCCATCCTCCACCAGCGTACGATGCTTATTGAGCCCATCGTAGTTAACAAAAATGGTTCCGGCGCCCACATTTACGCCAGTACCTATGGTGGCGTCGCCCACATAACTCAGGTGAGGGACTTTACTGCCTTCACCAATCTGGCTATTCTTAAGCTCTACAAAGTCACCCACTTTCACCCCCGGCGCCAGAACCGTCTGGGGACGCAGATGGGCATATGGTCCGATAAGGCAATTGTCACCAATAGTGCATTGCCGCGCCACCGAGTGTTCTATGCTTACTCCATTCCCTACTTGGCAGTCAACCATGTGGGTGTAGGGTCCAATAACACAGTCGCGTCCGATTGTGGTTTTACCCTGCAAAACGACCCCTGGATAAATGATGGTGTCCTGTCCAATGGTCACATCCGCGTCAATCAGGCAAGACTCGGGATGAAGGAAAGTTACGCCATTAAGCATTAACTGTTCCCGAATACGCTGGCGCAAAATACCCTCGGCCTCGGCCAGACGCACCCGGTCGTTAATACCCAGCGCCTCACGAACATCTTCCAGCAAGCAACTGGCTATACGGCCGCCCTGCCGATAAAGGGCAGCAATGACATCGGTCAAATAGTACTCTCCTTGAGCATTATTATTAGTTAGCTGACCTAAGGCCTGAAACAGCTTGTCGGCTCGGAAGCAATAGAAGCCGGTGTTTATCTCGCGAATAGCCAACTGCTCTGGCGTGGCATCTTTAGCTTCCACCAAACCGCAAACCTGACCATTGGCATCCCGCAGTATCCGACCATAATCACCCGCATGGGGCAAAATCGCCGTAAGTACGGTCACATCCGCATCTGCTTCCCTGTGAATCTGTTGCATACGTTGCAGAGTGGCACCGGTGATTAGCGGTGTATCACCACAGAGCACAAACACATGGGGTTCCTGCTGATAATAGGGGGCAACTTGCAGTGCCGCATGGCCTGTACCCAACTGTTCTTCCTGTAGTACATAGGTATATCCATCGCCTAAGTGGGCTTTAACCTGCTCCGCATCATTGCCAATCACCACATAGAAGCGGGAAATACCAATACTGCGACAAGCAGCGATCACATGTTCTACCAAAGGTTTACCGCACAGATTATGTAAAACCTTGTTGGTCTTGGATTTCATGCGCTTACCCACACCGGCAGCTAAAATAATGGCGCCCGTTTGCAAATGCGCTCATCCCCTTCCCAGATTGCTCCAAAGCTACTGTTCTTATTATATACTAATGTGCTTAGAGCGCCAAAAGTGCCCAGACATGGCCTTAAAGGGTAAAGAAAAAGAGCCCCGTTTGGGCTCTAGGATACGCTGGCTATCTGCCGCTCGTAGGCTGCCAGTACTGCTTGCTGCAATTTTTCGCGGGTTGCTGAGTTGATTGGATGGGCAATATCCCTGAACTCGCCTTCGGGTGTCTTGCGGCTAGGCATAGCCACAAACAGACCATTATTCCCATCGACGATTCGTACATCATGAATCACGAACTCATCGTCGAGTGTTATAGAGACTATCGCCTTCATGCGCCCTTCTGTGTTAATTTTGCGAATACGTACATCGGTTATTATCACACATTTCACCCCTTTGCATTTCTTGGCTGTTCCTTTAGTATCATTCGCCGTCGATGTAGGCTTTCCCTTCCTAACTCTCATAATTTTTGCAAGAAATTCTTTGTATTGTTTAGCCTTAGTAGTGAAATACTAAACCTGCTGTTTCAGCAAATCTGCCAAGGGGAGGAATGAAAGTGCAGAAGACAGTAATCGGTCTATTCACCTCTGAAGATGCGGCACGTGAAGCTATCTCCACCCTGCGTAAACGGGGCTATACGGAGAACGAAATCAACTTGGTGCAAAAGGACAATAGCGGTGCCGCTGCTCGTGGCATAAGCAACTCTATTGAAGAGATAATCCCTGACAGGAACGTCGGTGACATGGCTGATGATATGGGCATGGATGGCGTGACAACGGGTGCCACTTGGGGTGGCCTGGCTGGATTGGCTTTGGGGGCTGGCGCTCTGGCGGTGCCCGGCGTTGGTCCGTTACTGGCAGCCGGTCCCATTGCAGGAGCCTTAACTGGAGCCGCCACCGGCGGTCTAGCTGGTGGACTATTAGACTGGGGTATCCCGGAAGACCGGGGGCAGCACTACGAGCGGCGCGTTAAGGAAGGCGATCTGTTAGCCATTGTCAAGGTGAGCAACGAAGATAGGGCGAAAGAGGCCAGCACCATTCTGCGCAACAATGGAGCCAAGGACGTGGAAGTACACGACGCTCGCTAAAGCAAAAGGGGACTGTCGCAAAAAACAGTCCCCTTCTCTTTCGTTGTATTGCGTAGGGCCGTGGTCATAGGTTGAGCTGCCCTTCCTTACCTCCTGGCTCTTTGGATTACGCTGTGGGTATGTCCAACGCTAAGGCCCCAGAACGTCTTCTTTTCAATTGCCGGCTGCTAAAACTCGGCGGGCCAGTTCCAGATCGCTGTCCTTATCCACATCGGTACCTATTTCCGGGTAACTACAGTAGATGGCTACGCCTTTGATACGCAAAATACTGGAAAGACGCTGTTCTAGTTCCTGGACGCTGAGCAGACCGAGCGCTAAGCGGATAACAAAAATAATCCCTGGCAACCCAAATGTCAAAAGCATTTTCACCGGGTTCTTCCGTTCCATAACCAACCTGCGGAAAACCTGAGCAAGAGGAATGGCCTGCTTGGGGTTGACGATTATGATATTACCGCCCGTAAAGGACCCATTTTTGAGTTTGAGATAGGTGCGTTTGACGCCGGGGTAACGTTTTTCGCAATCGACACGGCTGATGATCGGGTAATAAAGGTCCGCTTCCCGCTCGCTGACGGCTTCAAAGAGAGCGGATAAGGCCTCTGGCGTCAGCATCGGAATGTCGGATGTACAGACTAGGACTTTGCGATCCTGCGGCAGTTCCTGTACTGCGGTCAAGACGTTATCCACTATGTCCCCTTGCTCCGGTAGAACGCGAATACCGTCACTCGGCAACAAGTCGGTTAAGGCATCCACCGGACCTACTACTATAATCTGATCAATTCGCGGGCACTCTCGGAGTGCTGCCACAACGTAAGTAATCATGGGCAGATCGTTGATGGGCAAAAAGGCTTTATTGTTTACACCGTGTCGCCTAGCCCATTCATCATCTTTCGTGCCACCCGCCAACACTATAGCATGCATAGACACACCCCTCCGCATTTACCCTAGGATTCCTTTTGTCTTCTTATCCAATCCATCAAGGTATTCTCCGCGTTTTCCATGTGCTCAAGGGCCAGTTTGTGCGCCAACTCCGCATTGCGCTCTGAAATGGCCTCCGTTATCTTTCTGTGCTCTTGCAGTACCCCGCGCCCACGGCCAGGCATACCAAGAGTGGTAACACGGAAGCGTTGAATCTGCTCGCGCAAGTTGTTGAGGATTTGCATCAAACGATCATTGCGACTGGCCTTGTAGAGTAGATTGTGATACTCCTCATCCAGAGCAACTATCTGTTGCGTGTCATCCTCTTCAATGGCAGCGCCGATGCGTACCAAAATCCGCTCCATTTCTTCCGTTTCCTCGGGGGTGATACGCTCGGCGGCTAAAGACGCTGCTAAACCTTCTAACGCAGAACGTATCTCAAAAGTTTCGGCCACATCCTTAATGCTAAGGTCGGCCACATAGGCACCTCGCCGCGGAATCATTATAACTAGCCCTTCCAGCTCTAGTTTGCGAATCGCTTCTCGCACCGGTGTACGGCTAACACCCATTTCGTCAGCCAGCTGCATTTCCATTAGTCGCTCGCCAGGCCGCAATTGACCTTTAAGAATGGCTTCGCGCAAATGTTCAAAAACAATCTCCCGCAGGGGTTTATAGTTTTCTAGTTTTACCGGTATAAGTCGCTCCGTCATATATAGCTCTCTCTCCTCCCACGAGCGCCACTACGTAATTTACACTTTTTATGTGTATTCGCCGTATAAACGTAACATCCCTTTATCTAGGCTAAAATCGAGTGCGAACCAAAGAAGCCTGGTAGTGGGCAGGCAACAGTCGTCGCACCCTTTGCAGCCAGTTGATGGTGGGGGCTTGACCAGAGTTAGGGACGACAGCAAATAAGCAGGCTCCGCTACCAGATAGCAAGCATGGGAGACCTGCTTGGGATAAATCTCGTTTCACCACCGATAGCTCCGGGGCCAGCTGAAAAGCTGGCACTTCTAAATCGTTGTGCATTAACTGCCCTACGGCCTTACCATCTGAACGTTGCAAAGCCATGAGTAGAGAGCTTAGGTTCGGTAGCTGCTGGTCCTGCTGCGGTTGCCAATGGGAATAGACCTTGGGAGTCGCCAGACCAAAGGGTGGCTGAACTAGAATTAAGGTCAAGTCGGGCGCCAAGGGTAATTGCTCGATCTGTTCACCTCTGCCCCTACCAATCGCGGTCCCCCCTCGTAGAAAGAAAGGAACGTCAGCGCCCAACTCCTGTGCCACCGGCAGCAGTTGCTCCCATGACCAATCTAGCTCCCAAAGTCTATTCAAACCCCGCAAAACAGCGGCCGCATCCGAACTGCCTCCACCCAGCCCGGCTCGCCAAGGAATCCGCTTCTCCAGGTGGATGTGCACGCCCTTACCTGGGACATGCTGGGCCAAAAGGGCCGCAGCCCTATAGGCCAAATTGTGCTCGTTACAAGGAAGACGCGGGTCATCACAGCTTAGGGTAATGCTACCACCATAGCGCAACTCCAGAGTGAGCGTATCCGACAAGGAAATGGTCTGCAGAACCGTCTCCACTCGGTGATAACCATCGGGCAATTTCTCAAATACGCGCAGCCATAGATTCACTTTGGCTGGGGCGAGTTCTACAATAGTCATCCCTAACACACCCCCACCCTATTCTAATACATCCCTCGCTCCCTGCCCACCCTGTTTTGCGACGCACTATAGGCTGCCCGCAATAGCGTAGGCCCGATGCAGGTGGGGAATCTGCTGAGCCAGTTCAGCCAAAAGGGAATTGGTATAATCCCAGTCTTCATAGAGTACTACAATCAAGTCTTCCGGCTGGGCCGCTGCAAAGGCTGCCCAGAGAGCCGTCCGCTCCTCTAAGCAGACTTGGATAGCGGCGGGACTTAAGCCGGCGGCCAAAGCTCCCTGTCTAAGTATATCGGCCACTTCTCCCGGCCCTCGTCCACGGCGATCCCTGTCCTCTTTGATAAAGAGCCGATCAAAGCCACGCCCTGCCGCCTCACCGACAGCAAAAAGCAAGGAGTTACGTCGGTCACCGGGGGCGGCTATCACCCCGATTAACTGCCCCGTCGTTAAGGTACGGGCCAAACGGGTTAAGCCTTCAATGCTGGCCGGGTTGTGGGCATAGTCAATCAGCACCGATTGCTTGCCAATGGTGACCAAGTTCTGCCGACCCGGATTATGCTCAGCGTTCGGCAGGAAACTGGCCAAACCCTGCTTGATCAGGCTGCGCTCTACACCTAGGCCCCATAAGGCGGCACAAGCAGCTAAAGCATTGGCCACATTATAGCTGGCCTTGCCATTAAATGTTATGGGAACAGCCTCAACCGACATAAGTGGTTCCAGCTTATCGCCTTCTGCAAAACATATTTGTCCATCCTGCACAAACACGGCCCGTCCACCGACCCCCAGGTGACGTCTTACCTGCACGTTGTCGGCCTGAAGGCTAAAGAGAATGACGTTGCTCTTTTGTCTGGATAGTAGCTCCACGCTGGGCCCATCGTCGCCATTGATAACCGCATACCCTTGAGGTTTTACCGACTCCAAAACTAAGGATTTTACCCACGCCAAATCTTCCAAGGAATCCAGGTTGTCCTGCCCAAGATGGTCTTCTGTGATGTTGGTAAGTACGGCCACATCGCAGCTATCATAGGCCAATCCGCCCCGTAGTAACCCGCCACGGGCCAATTCCAATACAGCCACGTCTACCAAAGGATCGCTCAACAGAACCCCAGTGCTCCACGGACCCGTGGTGTCGCCAGGGACCAGCAGTTGGTTATTATGATAGATCCCAGCCGTACTGGTCAGACCCACTGTTTCATAACATTGCTGCAATACATGGGCAAGCAAGCGGCAAGTGGTGGTTTTACCATTGGTACCAGTCACGGCCACAATAGGGATTTCGCTGGGCGTCCCGGGAGGAAAGAGGCTGGCAATAATCTGGCTCGCCACATCCCTCTCTTCACCGGCCACCGGATAATGGTGCATACGAATGCCAGGGGCCGCGTTCACCTCGATGATAGCCCCCTTCCCCCAGTCAAAGGGAAGAGAAATATCACTGGTGACCACATCCACACCAGCCACATCGAGCCCAATAAGGCGCACAGCCCTCACCACAGTAGCAGCTACCAGCGGATGAACCTGATCCGTAACATCAACGGCAGTACCACCGGTACTGAGGTTAGCATTCTCCCGCAACCAGACTACGGCACCAGCCGCCGGAACGCTCTGCAAGGAATAGCCTTGGCGGGCCAACACCTGATGCACAATGTCGTCGATCACTATCTTGGTTAAGGGCTTTTCATGGTCCTCCCCCCGTTGCGGATCCTGGTTTACCTGTTCTACCAGAACAACAATGGGGTCACAGCCATTGCCCACCACATGGGCAGGAATACGCTCAGATGCGGCCACTAGGCGGCCATCCACCACCAGTAGGCGGAAGTGCCTGCCAGGAATATACTCTTCAACTAACACGCGGGAACTGAAGCGAGCCGCAATGGCGTATCCTCTTAACACTTCCTGCTCACTGTCTAAGTTTAGTGACACTCCCCGTCCCTGATTACCATCGCAAGGTTTGATAACTACCGGGCATCTAAGCTCGTGCCAAGTCTGCACCGCTTCAGCGCTTGAATGAACCACTTTTCCCCTCGGAACGGGAATGCCCGCAGCTCGTAGGATTAGTTTAGTAAGCTCCTTATCACCGGCCATATCGGCCGCCAAACAACTGGTTCTGTCGGTCAGAGTAGCCTGTACACGCCGCGCAAAGCGGCCCGTACCCAGCTGCAGTAAGCTACCCTCGCCGATGCGGCGCACACTGATGCCCCGCCGTCGGGCCGCATTCCATAGGGCCTTGGTGCTGGGCCCCAGGTCAACTTCTGCCTGACGCTGTCGTAGGCGCTTTAAGGCCGAAGGCAGATCATAATGGAGACCGGCCAACAAGGTGTGTATGAGATCTAAACCCACATCCACCAGCATCTCGGCCAACCCCCCGCAGGGGCACTCGAAAACTACTTCGTAGACTCCCCACTGGTCCGTTCCTCGTGTCTTGCCATAACGGACATCCAAACCTAAGAGTTCCTGCAGCTCCAGTATCACATGCTCGAGCACATGCCCCAGATAAGTGCCCGAATGTAAGCGGTGGCTGAAACCACCCGGGCGACCTAAGGCACAGCTATGGGATTCAAGACCGGGTAGAATTTGGAGCAACCTCTCGTTGAATCCGGGAAAAACCTTGCTTTCCCTACCAGCATACTCTTCCAGATCAAGCAGCAACAAAGCGGCAGGACGGTGGATATATACGTTGCGCCCTGGAAATACGCGCAACTCGATTTTTCTCACAACTAAGTGCCTCCCTTAAGCATTCCTACTAGTATTCTTTCCAGCGTTGGATTTGGGCTGCCGAGTCTGCAAGTTAAAAGCATAACCTTCAGATAGAACATGTAACCTAACTTCTGCTAAAGCTAGAGCCGCCTGCGGGCTCACTTCAGAAACATTTGTAAAGGCAATATGTTGCCCGTCTATGATACTAACCGTCCCACTGCCTATCACCTCAAATTCCGGGCCTTCCACCACTATAGCCGTGTTCTCATCAATACCAATACCCAGAACGTAGGGGTTTTGGGCTACTGCAGCCAACAACCGCCCTAGACGCCCTCGCTGGGCGAAATGCTGATCGATAACCACATCGGAAATAAGACTCAAACCAGCTGCCAATCTAACGGCGCCGGCCGCCGGTTCCTTGTCTTCACTGCCATCCACAATCATGGTGGAGCTCATCACCGAGGCGCCCGCACTGGTGCCGGCAATCACCACTCCCCGCCGATAAGCTTCGCTGAGAGCATGAAAGAGGGCCGTACCACCGATGAGGCTAGTAATGCGCAGTTGGTCGCCCCCAGTGAAAAACACTCCACTACAGTTATCCACCAGGTGTACCAACATGGGGTCTTCCGCCTGTAAACGTTCACTGATGTCCAGGACCCCCACTTCAGCTGCGCCCAGACGCGTAAAAACCTGACGATACAGGCCGCCCACCTGCTGGGGCTCAGTGGTAGCTGCCGTCAATACCAAAAGTCGAGCCTGGTGGCCTCCGGCCAGCTTTACAACTTGCTTGAGAATAAGACAATCGCCTTCCTTATCTTCAGCACCGCCAATTATCACTAAACGGCCAATCTGGTCTGCCAAAAGCCACACTCCTCTATAAATTCTACCGTCAACATAAATAGAGTTCCCTTGCCGTCGGATGATATGCAAAAAAAGCCCTTAGGCTACGTGCCTAAGGGCTAGAGTTAATTCCGTGTTATTTCTTTAGTTGGTCGATGGAACCATGCGGCTGTCAGGTTTGCCTATCGACAGCTCCACTGTTTGGGTCAAAACATCGGCGTAGCTAACAGAGATGACTTGAACCGGATGCTTCTGCGAATCAAGTTTGACCAGGAAGTGGTAGGGATAGGTATTCTCTAGAATACCTTCGCGGATGATAGTCTTACGTCGGCCGCGGTTTGCTTTTATCCATACTTTTTCCCCTATGTGGGACTCCAGATCCTGACGAATCTCAGCCAGAGCGTTCTTTGCCGCCAAAGACAACCACCTCTCTCTTTACTTCTCACCTTGTCCATTTTAGCATAAGGTGGGGTAGCTGTCAAATAAACCAGATATTATAGCAGGCAGTCTCAAAGCCTGTCAAGGCGGGCAAAAGGAAGAGTTAAGTATTTGTAACCACATTTATTTGGTGAATCTATCGGCTACAGAACTGGCGGCAAAGGCATCAGGTTTTACCTTAGCGGTGAACCCACTGGTAATCACCATTCCCACCAGATCCCGTATCAGCTCGCGCGTGGCTCCCCGCCTTCCCGCATCCACGTGCACTTCCAGATCACAGTCAAAGAACAAGTGCTGAGCCAATAATTCCTCCTGCAGCTGGGAGATGGTTTCCAAACTTAGAGATGTCTCTAGAATTAGCTTCTGCCGTAAGCTAGTAATCGGCCGCTGATGCTGGTGGCGGACAAAAAAGCGCCCGCCTTTGCCCACCCGGTGTACCACTATCGCTGTAACAAAATGCGTGGATTCTGAGTTGGTATGGGAGTCGGTTCCAATAATCAGTTTGTACTTGGCCTCCGGCTGCTCTGCCACAAAACTCGCCAGCGCCTCTACCAACTCTTCTAAAGTGAGCTGGCCCTGGGATGGACTATAGAACCGCATCAGCGCACCTCCTTCCGCTAAGACTAAAGTAGTTGAGCTGCCAACTCAATAAACTGTTCCGGAGTTAGCTCTTCCCCTCTCACGCCCTCCTCCAGCCCCAAATGGGACAAGGCGGCCTGCACTTCTTCCTTCGTCACCGCCAAATTGCCAATAAGGGCATTAAGTAGTGTCTTACGTCTCTGTCCCAAGGCGGCTCTCAGTACTTGTCCCAGCCACTCTTTACTAACCGGTAAGGGCTTACCTTCGGCCCTTGGACACAGCTTAACTACCGCCGAGGCCACTTTGGGAGCTGGGTAAAAGGCGCTAGGGGGAACACGGGTTATTCTCTCCACCTCATACTCCCACTGCACCATAATGCTGAGCAATCCATATTCTTTGCTGCCCGGTCCAGCCATTATCCGCTCGGCCACTTCCGCCTGAACCAAGAATACCATGCCCGACCAAGCTATATCTTGTTCCAAAAGCCGGGTGATTAAAGGCGTCGTAATGTAATAAGGCAGATTGGCCACTACTTTGACCGGCCCCCGATTGCCTACCAACTGCTGGTAATCCACCTGCAGAGCATCCGCCAGCAGCAGTTCGACCGGCAAACCAGCTCCCAGCACTTCCTGTAATAGGGACTCAAGGCGTTGATCCTTCTCAATGGCAATAACTCTTCTTGCCACCCGCGCCAATTCCCGCGTTAGAGTGCCCAATCCGGGGCCGATCTCCACCACCAGCTCATGGGCACCAACAGCAGCGGCCGCCATAATCTGCTGCAGGTAGTGCTCATTTATCAAGAAGTTTTGTCCTAGGCCCTTGCTAGGGCGTATCCCGTATTTGGCCAATAGGTCTTTGACGACAGTAGGTGCCGTTAACTTCAGCTTAATCGCCTCTTTCTAGGCCAAAAAGACGCATGGCATTGGCCGTTGTTTGTTGGGCCATAGTCTCATAATTAACGCCCCGCAACTCGGCTAGGCGCTGCACCACGAGGGCTACCCGTGCCGGGTGGTTGACTTTGCCCCGATGGGGCTCGGGGCTCAGATATGGGCAGTCGGTTTCCACCACCAGCCGTTCTGCGGGCACCTGCAAGGCAGCTAATGCCGGTTTCTTGGCATTACGGAAAGTGATAGGACCAGCAAAGGAGATATAGAACCCAAGGGCTAGAAAATGGGCTACCAATTCGGGGCTGCCCGAATAGCAGTGCATAACCCCACCTGCCTTAAAGGGGGCGTGTTGCTCTAGAACAGCTAACACATCTCCATGGGCATCGCGGTCATGTACTATCACCGGCAAGTTCAACTCCTTGGCAATACGCAGTTGAGCTGCGAATACCTCCTTTTGGATAGCTCTCGGCGAGTGGTCGTAATAGTAGTCCAATCCGATCTCACCATAAGCACGGACTTTAGGATGTTGCGCCAACGCGATGAGATCCGCTTCCATCTGAGTGTTCCAGTGCTTGGCCTCATGGGGATGTACCCCGACAGCGGCCACTAACTCCTTCCGGTTGGCTGCTTGTTGTACCACCAACCGGGAACTCTCCCAGTCGGCTCCAACGTTGACGATATATCCAACACCCGCTGCCCGGGCTTCCTGCAGCCAAAAATCCAGATCGGTGGCAAGGCGCGGATCGCTCAAATGGGCATGGGTATCAACTAACATAGCTCCCACTCCTCTACTTGGCTTTGCTGCCCGCCTCCACCGGGCGCTGCGGCGTCAAGACGGCCAGCCCCTTCTCGTCCGATGCGGCCAAAACCATGCCTTGCGATTCAATGCCCCGGATCTTAGCGGGTTTCAGATTGGCCACGATAACCACTTGCTTGCCTACTAGTTCCTCCGGCTCATAATGCTGGGCAATACCGGCCACAATGGTGCGTCGCTCGGGCCCCAGTGCTACCTGTAGTTTCAGTAGACGGTCAGCCTTCGGCACCCTTTCCGCCGCCAGTACGTTGACCACCCGCAAGTCTACTTTGCTAAAGTAGTCGATGTCCACTTCCTCCGCCAGTGGCGGCGTTAGAGGCTTAGCCTCTTCCTTCTGGCCTTCTTCCTCCCAAGCCGCCAACTCGGCCTTCAGATCCAGGCGCGGGAAAATGGCCTCTCCCTTCTTGACCTGCTGACCAGCCGCCAGTCTACCAGGAACCGCCTGTTCCCACTGGGCTTCTTGGCTAGCCACTAGACCCAGCTGCTCCCAGATACGCTGGGGAGTGCGGGGCATAAAGGGCTGTAAGAGGATAGCTGTGAGACGCAAGACATCAGCCAAGTTATAAAGCACCGTTGCCAGCTGGCCACGTTTTGCCTCTTCTTTCGCCAACACCCAGGGCATGGTCTCGTCGATATACTTATTGGCCCTTTTCACCAACTGCCAAATGGCCTCCAGCGCCACCTGCGGGCGGAGATTATCCATAGCCTGCTCTACCTGATCCTTAGTTGTGTAGGCCAACTCCAATAAAGAGGCGTCAAAGTCGGTGGCCTCTCCTGGCGCCGGGATTTGGCCGGCGAAGTACTTCTCAATCATGGCCACCGTGCGGCTAAGCAGATTGCCCAAATCGTTGGCCAGATCTGCATTGAGGCGCGTGATAAACAACTCTGGCGTAAAATTGCCGTCGGCACCAAAGGCGATCTCTCGCAGCAGGTAGTAACGCAGGGCATCGGAGCCGTAGCGGGCCACTAGAGGTACCGGATCCACCACATTACCCTTGGACTTCGACATCTTATCATCATCGAAGAGCAACCAACCATGGCCGAAAACCTGCTTAGGCAAAGGCAGGTCAAGGGCCATCAATATGATGGGCCAGATAATAGCATGGAAGCGCACAATCTCTTTGCCCATCAAATGCACGTCAGCCGGCCAGTAGCGTCGGAAAGCGCTATCGTCATCACTGCCGTAACCTAGGGCCGTAATATAATTGCTTAGCGCGTCCAACCAGACATAAACCACATGTTTAGGATCAAAGGGGACCTTAACACCCCAGTCAAAGGTGGTGCGAGAAACACAGAGGTCCTCCAAGCCTGGTTTAATGAAAGTGTTGATCATTTCATTTCGCCGACTCACCGGTTGAATGAACTCGGGATGTTCCTCAATGTATTTCAGTAACCTATCCTGGTATTTGGAGAGCTTGAAGAAATAGCTTTCCTCCTTCAGCCACTGGACTTCACGGCCACAGTCGGGGCACTTGCCGTCCTTCAGCTGCCGCTCAGTGAAGAAGGATTCGCAGGGTTCGCAGTACCAGCCTTGGTATTCGCTCTTATAAATATCGCCCTGCTTGTAAAGCTTCTCAAAAATACCCTGCACAGCCCGCTCATGATGCTCGGCAGTGGTGCGAATAAACACGTCATACTCCACATCCAGCAGCTGCCATAGGTCTTTAATGGTGGCTACCAGCCCATCCACAAACTCCTGGGGCTGCTTACCAGCAGCTTCAGCGGTCCGCTGTATTTTCTGTCCGTGCTCATCAGTACCCGTCAACAGACACACATCATAGCCACGCAACCGCTTGTAGCGGGCTATGGCGTCGGCAATCACGCTGGTGTAGGCATGACCAATATGTAACCGCCCGCTCGTATAATAGAGGGGTGTGGTCAGATAATAGGTTGGTTTAGCCATAATGATTCTCCTCACCTTTCCTTTAGTTAAGTGATAAAACGGGATCAAAAACCCCCGTCCCATGGGTCAGGGACGGGGGTCCGTGGTACCACCCTGTTTCGCCGGCTACAAGCCGACCTCTGTAGGTCTTGCGACCTGCCGATCATAACCGCTGGCACACGGGAGCAACCTACTACACCAATTTCAGCTGCTCGGCTCAGGAGCCATCTTCACTGCTTTCCATTCACCGGTTTGCACCATCTCCCGGCTCTCTGTGGAATGGGGCCACAGCTACTCTTTCCGTCATCGCCTTTAGGTAATTGCTAATTTGGCGTTTAGTATACCATTCCAGAGGGATTCTCGTCAAATCCAAGACAGATTTTGCTGTTTTTCTCTCGACCGGGCGCAGGAGAGAGGATTAACATGTAGAATAATGTAGCATGAGCCTGTGCTCCTATAAACAGCCGACTCCTATAGGAATCTAGACTTAGGCACACAATCCTAGGATTTTGTACTATTATTATGGCTTTTTAGACATGAAATCTCTGGACAGGCTATGGTTATTTTTGTTATAGTAGTAAATAAGAAGTCTGTCGATTTATGTCATAAAGGGAGGTAAGTTCATGAAGTCAACAGGTATAGTTCGTAAGGTGGATGAACTGGGCCGCGTAGTAATTCCCATCGAGCTAAGGCGCACCCTTGGGATCGATGAAAAGGACTCCTTGGAGATTTACGTTGACGGCGAGAAGATCATCCTCAGAAAGTACGAACCGGCATGCATCTTCTGCGGCAATGCGGAGAATGTAATCAACTACCGCGGTAAGAACATCTGTGAAGTCTGTCTCAAGCAGTTAGCCCAAGAATTCTAATACATAGTACATAGCGCGAGGCCCCAGGCTTCGCGTTTTTGCTTTCTTTATGGTACCTATACATCCATTGTGATAAAGATAACTATTTACATCTATTGACAATGCTTATGTTACTCCCCTAGAATTAAACTAACCGCATACGGTGTATGGATGAAGCTGACGGAAGAAGAGAATCTCTCTACCGAAGAAGCAAGTCGACAGGTCGCCCAGCTTGTCGATGAAACTCTCAGGTAACAGGACCGAAGCTGACATGGCTCTGGAAAGTCGTAGGACGCCGAAGGAGCAAGCCTTTAGGGCGAATCTCTCAGGCATTAGACAGGGCGACAAGGGTGCTTACCTCTTGTTGCCCTGTTTTTGTTTCCCTAAAACCTGGGAACTATAATGCAGAAATCTCTGCAAAGGAGTGATACCACTGAGTCTAAAAAGGACGCCTCTATACGCGCAGCACCTGGCCCACAACGCGAAGATGGTTGATTTCGCTGGCTGGGATATGCCCATCGAGTACACAGGGATTATTGCCGAACATCATCAGGTGCGCAGAGCAGCTGGCCTCTTTGATGTTTCCCATATGGGAGAAATCCTAATAACCGGCTCGCAAGCCGAAGACATGGTGCAACTTCTGGTAACCACCGACATTGCTAAACTACAAGATTGTCAAGTTGCCTACACCGTCATGTGCAACGAGAACGGCGGAGTTATAGACGACCTGCTAGTTTACAAATACTCCCGGCATAAGTTTTTGCTGGTTGTAAATGCTGCTAATACCCAGAAGGACTTGGACTGGATTAAGCAGCATAAAGTGCCCGACTGTGAAGTAGCCGATGTCTCTGAGCAACTTGCCGTCATCGCCATTCAAGGACCGAAGGCGGAAGAGATCTTACAACCCCTCTGTGCCACCGATTTGGGCGGTTTGAAGCTTTTCTGTTTTGATCCGACTAGCATCGTTGCCGGAAGACGGGCCCTTGTCTCCCGCACTGGGTACACTGGTGAACACGGTTTTGAGATTTATCTAGCGCCCGCAGATGCGGTCCATGTGTGGCAAGAGTTGCTTAGACAAGGCGGGTCCGAAATTGCCCCCGCCGGCCTCGGAGCCCGTGATACTTTACGCTTTGAAGCTAAACTGCCCCTTTATGGTCAAGAGCTGGGGCCTGATATCACACCGCTGGAAGCCGGCTTAGACTGGTGCGTTCATCTCCACAAGCCGGAGTTCATTGGGCAAGAGGCCTTGCAGCAGCAGGCAGCCAACGGCCCGAAACGCCTACTAGTGGAGTTCGAAATGCTGGAGCGCGGAATTCCTCGTAGCGGCTATCCGGTGCAAAAAAGCGGCCAAGAAATTGGGTATGTTACTACTGGCTATCACTCCCCCACTCTGAACAAGGCCATCGGCTTAGCCCTCATCGCTGCCGAGTTCGCCCAGCCGGGTGAAACCATCGATATAGTAGTTAGAAACCGCGCCATTCCCGCCCAGATCGGGCGAGGACTCTTCTATGTTCCGGCCTATCGCCGGCGTAAGAAATCCAAGAAGTAAGGAGGAATCCAAATGAACATTCCAGAGAATCTCCGTTACACCGAAGAACACGAATGGGTACGCATTGAAGGCAACCGAGCCTATGTGGGTATTACCGACTATGCCCAGAAGGAGCTGGGCGACATCGTCTTTCTAGAGTTGCCCGAGTTGGAGAGCGATCTGGCCGCTGGCGATCAACTGGGCGTAGTGGAATCGGTGAAAGCCATTGCCGATATCCACGCTCCTGTAAGTGGAATTGTAGTAGAGATCAACGAAGCTTTGGAAGACTCCCCCGAACTGATTAATGAAGATGCCTACGACACCTGGGTGGCTGTCATTGAGATGACCAACCCCAACGAAATCGATTCCCTCTTGACAGCCGAGCAATACAAGAACCTTGTGCAAGGATAGTATGAAACTCTCTCGGCCGCACACCTTGCCACCAGCGCTGCAGCGCCAAAAGCATGGGGCGGCCTTCTCATTACAAGTTAAGGGAGGAACGATTGATATGACCTATATTCCTAACCCTCCGACTGTTCGCCAGGAGATGTTAAGAGCCCTAGGTATGAACAATACCAAAGAACTCTTTGCCGACATCCCGGCCCAGTATCACATGGAGCGACTTAATCTGCCATCCGGCCTCTCTGAACTGGAATTAAAGCGAAAGTTGACCTCTATGGCAAGTAAGAATTTGTCCACCACCTCTTATCCCACTTTCTTAGGAGCAGGAGCCTACGATCACTATATTCCGGTGGCCGTTGACCAGCTGCTGCTCCGCTCCGAGTTCGCAACCACCTACACTCCCTACCAGGCGGAGCTGAGCCAAGGTATTCTGCAGGCCATCTTCGAGTACCAAACCCTCATCTGTGACCTAACAGGAATGGACGTGGCCAATGCATCTATGTACGATGGTGCCAGTGCATTGGCGGAGGCTTGCAATGTGGCAGCCGATGCCACACGTCGGAAGACCGTACTGCTACCCGATACAGTCAACCCCAACTATAGACAGGTGGTAGCCACCTATGGCCGTAGTAGCAAATACAGCGTGCAAGTTATTGCCACCAGCGACGGTTCTGCCACCGAAGTATTGGGGCATATCAACGAGGAAACGGCGGCCGTGGTCTTGCAACATCCCAACTGGTTCGGCAACCTGGAAACCCAGGCTCAGGCCATTGCCGAAAAGGCCCATGCCCATAAGGCTCTGGTCATTATGGTGGTTGATCCCATCTCCCTCGGACTATTGAAACCTCCCGCCCAGCTGGGCGCTGATATGGTGGTGGGTGAGGGGCAAGCCCTCGGCTCTCCCCTAGCCTTCGGCGGACCTTACCTAGGTTTCTTTGCCGCTAAGAACAATCTGATGCGGCGCGTTCCTGGCCGTCTGGTGGGGCAAACCACCGACCGCAATGGCCAACGGGCCTTCGTGCTCACACTGCAAGCCCGCGAGCAGCACATCCGGCGGGAAAAGGCCTCGTCTAACATCTGCTCCAACCAGGCCCTTAATGCTCTGGCCGCCACCATCTATTTGGCCCTAGTGGGACCACGGGGCCTACGAGAAATCGCCCTTCGTTCCCATCAGTTGGCCAACTATGCAGCCAAGCAATTGGCCAGTCGTGGCATTGAGCTCAAGTTCCAGCAACCCTTCTTCAAGGAGTTTGCCATTAAGCTGGCGGATCCAGCGGCAGCCAACAAGCGTCTGCTGGAAAACGGTATTATCGGCGGCTACGAACTGAAAGGCGGCATGTTGTTAGCCTTTACAGAAAAACGCACTAAAGCAGAAATCGACCGGCTGGTCGACGTGTTAGGGGGAATGAAGCATGCAGAATAAGCTACTCTTTGAACGCAGTGTGGCTGGTAGCAACAGCTTTCGGCTCCCGCCCTCCGATGTTCCTGAAGAAGTAAGTTTGCCAACGGAAATGTTGCGCCCCGATAATCCACCTTTACCCGATCTCCCCGAGAACGAAGCCGTTCGCCATTTTACGAGGCTATCCAAACGGGCCTATGGCGTGGATGACGGGTTCTACCCCTTGGGCTCTTGTACCATGAAATATAACCCAAAGATTAACGAATGGGCAGCCCGCTTGCCCGGTTTCGCAGAACTACATCCCCTGCAACCGGAAGCCACAGTACAGGGTGCTTTGGAACTCATGTATAACTTGGAGCGTGCCCTTTGTGAAGTAACCGGTATGGATCGCTTTACCCTCCAGCCGGCTGCCGGGGCCCAAGGTGAGCTCACCGGTGCCATGATCATCGCTGCCTATCACGCCAAGCGGGGAGACACACGTCGCACCAAAATGATTGTGCCCGATAGCGCCCATGGCACCAATCCAGCTACTGCCAACATGGCCGGTTTCGATGTCATCGAAGTAAAATCCAATGAGCGAGGCTTGGTGGATGTGCCCAGCCTGCGCGCCGCGATGAGCGAGGAAGTGGCGGGAATTATGTTAACTAACCCCAACACTCTGGGCCTATTTGAAGAGGAGATTGCTGAGATTGCAGCTATCGTCCATGCGGGTGGTGGCCTACTCTACTACGATGGCGCCAACCTTAACGGCATTCTGGGCGTTGCCCGCCCTGGCGACATGGGTTTTGATATTGTGCATCTAAACCTGCACAAAACCTTTAGCACACCCCATGGGGGCGGCGGACCAGGAAGTGGCGTAGTAGGCGTGAAAGACCACCTGGCCCCTTTCCTGCCCAGCCCATTAGTTGCGAAGAACGACGAAGGCTATTACTTCGACTATGATCGGCCCGACAGCATTGGCAAGATGCTAGCCTTCCACGGTAACTTTAGTGTGCTGGTGCGGGCATACACCTATCTACTTGCCTTAGGCGCAGAGGGTTTACGGGAAGTATCGGAGAATGCGGTTCTCAACGCCAACTATCTGCGCATGAAACTGCGCGATCACTACCATATTCCTTTTGATCGCCTTTGCAAACACGAGTTTATCGCCACTCCGGGAAGGCTGAAAGAAGAATACGGAGTGACCACATTGGATATAGCCAAGCGTTTGTTGGATTACGGCTATCATCCACCGACCATCTACTTCCCCCTCATTGTACCCGAGGCTCTGCTAATTGAGCCAACAGAAACGGAAAGCCGCCAGCGGTTAGACGATTTCGCTGCTGCTATGATCAAAATTGCTTCCGAGGCAATAGCTGATGCCCGTCTGTTAAAGGAAGCACCTCACAATATGCCGGTGCAGCGGGTAGATGAAGTCGGTGCAGCTCGCAAGCCGATTCTACGCTATCAAGCCAACGCCTAATGCTAAAGGAGGTAGACCATTGCGCGACCTTATAGTTATAGGTGGCGGCCCGGGCGGCTATGTGGCCGCCCTGCGGGCTGCCCAGCTTGGCATGCAGGTGACGCTGGTGGAAAAAGACAACCTAGGCGGCACCTGCCTCAACCGCGGCTGTGTACCAACTAAAGCCTATTATCAAAGTGCTCAACTGCTACGTTCCCTGGGACAAATGACCGAGTTTGGCATTTCTGTTGCTGGGAGCAACTTTGATCTGCAGACCACTTGGGCACGTAAAGAACGAATCGTACGCCAGCTGGTGGAAGGTATTTCTGGTCTGTTGGTGGCCAACAGGGTGGAAGTGATAACGGGCGAGGCTAGCCTATCATCTCCGCAGCAGGTGCGGGTTGGCGACCAGCTCATAGATGCCAAACGCATTCTCATTGCCACTGGTTCCAGCTGCAGCCAACTGCCCATTCCGGGAGCCGATCTGCCCTGTGTAGTTAATAGCGATCAACTACTGGCACAGACTACACTCCCTGACCGCCTAGTAATCATTGGTGGCGGCGTCATCGGTCTCGAGTTTGCTTCCATATTCCAAGCCTTTGGCAGCCAAGTAACAGTGCTGGAATATATGCCAGACCTGCTCTCCGGCGTGGATAAGGAGATCTCTAAACGACTGCGCGTTTTTCTCAAGCGCCAAGGAATTGAGATATTTACCGGTGCCCGCGTTGAGCGAATAGAAGGCAATGGCAACCAAGTAACGGTCTGGGCTTCAACAGCTAAAGACACCATATCCGCCGAAGCCGATACTGTCTTGATAGCCACCGGCCGACGACCTTATACGGCTAATCTGAACTTAGGAGCAGTAGGAGTTGCCACAACGCCGCAAGGCTTTATCGTCACCAACGGTGATTTCCAGACCACTGTGCCTAGCATCTACGCCATTGGCGATGTTATCGGTGGTGCCATGCTGGCCCATGTGGCATCGGAGGAAGGGCGAGTAGCCGTGGAACGCATGGTCGGCCATGATAGCAAGGTGGCTTATCATGCCATTCCAGCGGTAATCTTTACTACTCCCGAGGTGGCTACCGTCGGCCTCAGCGAGGAAGGGGCCAAGGAACAAGGTATCGATTACCGCGTGGGTAAACTCCAGTTCGCCGCCAACAGCAAGGCAATAACCATGGGCGAAACTGAGGGCCTAGTTAAGGTTCTGACCACTACCGAGGGTACAGTCATCGGAGCCCACATTATTGGTCCCCATGCGGCCGACTTGATAGCCGCTGCCACCCTGGCGGTTAAAGAACGGCTAACAGCTGAGCAGATCACGACCACCATTCATGCTCACCCGACGCTAAGCGAGGCCTGGCTGGAAGCCCTCTTGGACACCGAAAAGAGAGCTATTAATCTTATGCCTAAACGAGGTGCCCAATGAAGAACGTAATCAACCTATCCAACGATCCTTATTTAAATATGGCTACGGAAGAATATGTGCTCACAACCCTGAGCGAAGCAGAAGACTGCTTCATGCTGTGGCAGAACAGCCCGGCCATTATCATCGGGCGGCACCAGAACGCTTGGGAGGAAGTGGACACTGCGTATGTTAAGGCCAACAATATTGCCGTTGTAAGGCGTCTTACTGGTGGTGGGGCCGTCTATCACGACTTGGGCAATATAAACTTTACCTTCGTAGTAAGAGATCATGGTGCCGGGTTCGACTTCGCCCGTTTTGCCCGTCCTATCGTGCAGGCCTTGCACCAGTTGGGAGTGAAAGCAGAAGCCTCCGGGCGCAACGACATCCTCATTGCCGGGCGTAAGTTCTCCGGCAACTCCGAATACCGCCATGGTGATCGCCTCCTCCACCACGGTACTCTACTCTTTAACTCGGACTTAGGTGTACTGGGGCAGGCTTTGCGAGTAAAACCCCAGAAGATCGCCTCCAAGGGCGTTAAGTCGGTGCGTAGTCGGGTTACCAACATCGCCGACCATCTCTCCCAGCCCATCAGCCAACAGGAGTTCCGCAACGCGGTCATGAAAGCGGTGGCCGCCGAGTTTGGAGCCGAACTACACGATTACTACTTAACCCCAGAGGATCTGGCAGCCATCCACCAATTAAAGGCTAACAAGTACGCCACTTGGGAATGGAACTACGGCCAAACTCCTAAATTTAATCTACAGCGCAGTGCCCGCTTTGGCTTTGGCGAGGTGGATGTGCGCCTCCACGTGGTGAATGGCCATATTCATTCCTGCACCATCTATGGCGACTTCTTTAGCAACGGCGATATCAGCCAGCTGGCAGGAGAGTTACAAGGGATCCCCTATGAGCGGCAGGCATTGGCAACCACCATCAAGGGTTTAGGCTTGGAACACTACTTCCCTCAGTTGACGCCGGAAGAGTTCCTGCAGCTACTAGTTGATTAAAGCAAAAGGGACTGTCGACCTTAGGCTACAGGCACCTAGGCACCAGTCCCTATACAGAGGCGCGGGGAACGCCAGCGCTCGCTAATGTGACCACGATCCGCCTCTACTTTAGAAAGAAAAGAGGGCTGTTTTGCAACAGCCCTTTTGTTTACTGTAAAACTACTTGATTTCCACGGTAGCGCCAGCCTCGGTGAGCTTAGCCTTGATGGACTCAGCCTCTTCCTTGCTGACACCTTCCTTAACAGGCTTGGGAGCGCCGTCAACCAGAGCCTTAGCTTCCACCAGACCGAGCTGGGTAACCTCACGAACAACCTTGATAACGTTGATCTTCTTGTCACCAGCAGAAACCAAGATAACGTCGAACTCGGTCTTCTCCTCTACTTCCTCAGCGGGAGCGGCAGCGGCAGGCATCATAGGCATAGCCATAGGAGCAGCAGCGCTGACACCAAACTCTTCTTCTAGAGCCTTAACTAGCTCGGCGAGCTCTAAAACAGTCATGTTCTTTACAGCCTCTAAAATTTGTTCCTTTGTCATTGATTTCACCTCCTTATGTGGATAAACCCGCACGCGGTCCTATAGAACCAACGGGATGCAATTAGGCTTCCTTTTGCTTGCGGATTGCCTCAAGCGCATAGCCAAGCTTGCGAATCGGCCCCTGCAAGACATTGACAAGACCAGATATGGGTGCTGCCATGGCACCTACTACCTGGGCAATTAACACTTCGCGAGGCGGTAGGTCGGCCAAAGCCTGAACTCCTGCCAGCGAAATGACTTTGCCTTCAACCAAACCAGCTTTGATCTCCAACATCTTATTGGCCTTAATGAAGTTGGAAACTGCTTTTGCTGGTGCCACCGGATCTTCTAAGCTATAGGCAATAGCCGTCGGACCCTCTAAATAAGGATGGAGTTCGCCAAACCCTAGCTCATCGGCAGCACGTTTGGCCAGCGTATTCTTCACAACTCTGAACTCTACGCCCTCTTTACGTAGCTGTCGCCGCAATTCGGTCAGCTTGTTCACATTAATTCCCTTATAATCGGTGAGAACCGCGCCTTTAGCTTGGCCGAGTTGTTCAACTAATTCCTGCACCAGTGCTTGTTTTTGATCGCGAGATATGCCCATCATTTCACCTCCTAGGCGAATTGCAGAGCAATTCGTCATACATCCGGGAAAACAAAAGGCCTTCGCAGACAGCGAAGGCCCAGCAAACAAATAGAATGTTCGCCTAAAAGCTTTCACCTCGGCAGGCGGCAACGCCATTATCCCCCCCAGGGAACCTGCTGTCTACGGTCAGAAAGGAGTATATCAAGTTGACTAAGATAAGTCAACTCCTATTTGTTTTCTCACGGTTGCCTATGATGTTACCATACCGATAGCACGATTTGGGCTTACTCGTACGCCAGGGCCCATGGTAGAAGCCAAGGTAACACTGCGCACATATTGGCCCTTAGCAGCGGCTGGCCTAGCCTTAAGCAAGGCATCCATTAGGGTTTGGAAGTTCTCCTCCAGTTTCTCAACTGGGAAGGAGACTTTTCCGATGGGGGCATGAATAATACCTGCCCGATCCACGCGGTATTCGATCTTACCGGCCTTACTCTCGCGAACTGCGTTGGCCACATCCATGGTCACCGTACCAGTCCGTGGGTTAGGCATTAAGCCCCGCGGGCCCAGAATACGACCCAAACGACCAACTAGACCCATCATATCGGGAGTAGCAATGGCCACGTCAAAGTCGAGCCAGCCACCCTGAATCTGCTGAATCAGATCCTCAGCACCGACAAAATCTGCTCCGGCTTCTTTTGCTTCGGCGGCCTTGGCATCCTTAGCAAAAACCAACACCCGAACGGTGCGGCCTGTGCCATGCGGCAACACAACGGCACCGCGGACCTGTTGATCAGCATGCTTGGGGTTTACACCCAACTTAATGGCAGCCTCAACCGTCTCATCAAACTTAGCACTGGCTATTTGCTTAACCAACTCTAGGGCCGTACGCACATCGTACAGCTCTTGGCGCTCAAACTGCTTCAGCGCCTCCTGATATTTCTTGCCCCGTTTAGGCATTTTAGCACCTCCTGTGGTATTAGCGGGATAACCCTCCCACATTATTCGCCAACTTAATCAACTACGGTAATACCCATACTACGGGCAGTACCTTCAATCATGCGCATGGCCGCTTCAATATCAGTTGCATTCAAATCGGGCAACTTTGTTTCAGCTATCTCCCGCACTTGCGCGCGAGTGACTTTCGCCACCTTCACCTTGTTGGGCTGTCCAGAGCCAGACTCAATACCAACTGCTTTCTTAAGTAACACGGCAGCCGGAGGGGTTTTACAAATGAAGGTAAAAGAACGATCCTGATAAACAGAAATTTCAACGGGGATAATAAGCCCCATTTGCTTTGCTGTACGTTCATTGAACTCCTTCAGGAACCCCATCATGTTGATACCAGTCTGTGCTAGGGCAGGTCCAACCGGTGGAGCGGGTGTGGCTTTACCAGCTGGTAGCTGCAATTTAACAACACGCATAAGCTTCTTTGCCATGAACGTCCACCTCCCTTGTCCCTACTATGTGATAACACAGGAATTGCGAGACTCCAAGGAACCTCGCCTATTTACTAGATTACAACTCAGCTAGATTGGATCAACCTGAGTATAATCCAATTCCACTGGCGTTTCCCGTCCAAAGAGAGAAACCTTTACCTTGACCTTCTGTCTCTCCGGGCTTATTTCTTCAATAGTACCGGTAAAGTTCTCAAAAGGCCCACTGATGATACGCACCGATTGCCCCAGTTCCAGATTAATACGCACCTTGATTTCATCTCCGCCCAACTGGCGCAGAATACGGCGAATTTCATGTTCTTCTAGAGGAATCGGTTTGTTACCCGCACCAACAAAGCCGGTTACGCCCGGCGTGTTGCGTACCACGTACCAGGAATCGTCGGTAACTATCATCTCCACAAGGACATAGCCAGGGAAAACCTTTTTCTTCACTAACTTCTTCTTGCCGTCACGTGCGGCCTCTACCTCGTCTTCCATTGGTACCAAAACACGAAAGATCTTATCTTCCATCTCCATGGATTGGACACGTTTTTCCAGGTTGGTCTTCACCTTATTCTCGTAGCCCGAATAAGTGTGAATCACATACCATTTCTTCTCCATCGCTGTTCGGGGCTAAAAGCCCCTGCCCTCCTTCAAATTCAAACGAGGTTGTGTGTCTGGCACCATTAAACGCCTAATAGCCATCTGAACAGATAGCCCACTGACGTATCGACAACATAAAGCAACAAGGTAACAAAAGCCACCGCCACAAGAACGATAATTGTGTAAACTACGGTCTGACGACGATTAGGCCACACCACCCGCGAAAGCTCCATGCGTACTTCCCGGAAAAACTTGAGCAGATTGCGGCCACCATCTGCAAGTCTAGCCATTAGGCTCATAACTATTCACCCCTAATTCAACGACTATCGAGTCTCGCGGTGAGTTGTGTGTGCTTTGCAGAATTTGCAGTATTTCTTAAGCTCAAGACGGTCAGCGTTGTTCTTCTTGTTCTTGCTGCTACGGTAATTGCGCTGTTTGCATTCAGTGCAAGCTAAAGTAATGCCCACGCGCATCTGCGTTGACACCTCACTTCCTGGAGAAATCATATAGGCAACGCCAAAACATAGCTGTTGCTAGCAGGTTACTCAATAAAGTTATCATAGCCGTTGTCTTATGTCAATGCGTAACACGGCAGAAAATAGGGGCTACCCCGCAAAGCATGGGAAAGCCCCTCGCTACATCTCTATTATAGTTATTACTCGAGTTTACTCAAGAATCTCGGTAACAACACCGGCGCCGACGGTGCGGCCACCTTCACGGATAGCGAAGCGAACACCACGCTCCATGGCGATAGGAGTGATGAGCTCGATCTCGAGCGTTACGTTATCGCCAGGCATGACCATCTCTACGCCTTCGGGTAGTCGGATTTCACCAGTTACGTCGGTTGTACGGAAGTAGAACTGAGGACGATAACCGCTGAAGAATGCGGTATGACGGCCACCTTCTTCTTTACGCAGGACGTAAACTTCGGCTTTGAACTTGGTGTGCGGCTTGATGGAACCGGGCTTAGCCAATACTTGACCACGCTCGATGGAGTCGCGATCTACACCGCGCAGCAAGAGACCCACGT
>JAKOXL010000003.1 GCA_029781045.1 Bacillota bacterium
ACTCTGCCCTGGCACTCAAAAGTCCGAATGCGTTAGTTTGGCAGAAATGTTGTGCGAACGGCTGCACAGGGATAGTGTCGAACTGCTCATTCCTATTACGGTTTCGGTTGGAACTGCCACCTATCCGCAAGACGGGACTACCAGTGAGCAATTACTAGCCGCCATTGAAACGGCCAACCGGTTGGCTAAGCAAAGTGGCCGCAACCGGGTTGTGGCCTACTACGATTAAGAAAACCCGCGTTTTACTGCCAAAGGGGCAATGGACGCGGGTTTCTTATTGTGAAAAGATGAATATATCGTCGCGGGTCAGACCGGCCTTTTGGGCCATCAGTATTCCGTAATGGACATCGTCCAACCCACTGATGCGATGGGCATCAGGGTTTACGGCAATCTTCACTCCTAAACGCTTAGCCAAGCGGCACCAGGTCCAGTCCAAGTCCAGGCGATGGGGGTTGGCGTTCAGCTCCATGGCTTTGCCGTGGCGAGCCGCTGCCTCTAACAGCAATGGCATATCCACCGCCGACTCACCCCGGCCCAGAAGCAGGCGGTTGGTAGGATGTCCTAACATGGTAACCGCTGGATGGGCGATGGCTGCCAAAAGCCGGGACATCATTCGCTCGGCAGGCATGCGCAAGCTCGAATGGACCGAAGCAATAACAAAGTCAAAGCCGGCCAGCAAGTCGTCACCGTAGTCCAGAGACCCATCGGGCAAAATGTCGCTCTCGATTCCTTTTAGCAGGCGAGCTCCCACCTGGGCCTGATTAAGGGTTTCAATTTCCCGCCATTGCTGCTGCACCCTCTCCGCTGTCAGCCCACCCGCATAGCTGGCCGTCTGGCTATGGTCGGCAATGCCCAGATAACTATATCCTTGCTGGGCGGCGGCCACTGCCATTTCGGGCAGCGAATGGGCCCCGTCGCTATAGGTGGTGTGAATGTGCAGCACTCCTGGTAGGTCGCTAGCCTGCACTAGAGTGGGTAATTGGCCGCTGGCGGCCCACTTCACCTCTTCCCCATCTTCCCTCAGCACCGGTGGAATAAACGCCAAACCCAGCTGCCCATAGATGGCTGCTTCATCAGCCGCTTCTTTCAACTCCTGGCGGTCATCTAAACCTTGCGAGCGCAAAGCAGTCAAATGGGCTTCGCTGCCGGTGGTCAACAGCCAGTAGTAGGCAAAATGGCGAGTAGAACAAAGATATACCTTTAGATCGGGGCCACTGGGCAAATCGGTGGTAAGCAGGGCCAAATCGTCCTGCTCTTCGATTCGGCAACCCTCTACCCCGGTTGCTTCCAACCATTCCCTTAGGGCCGCCAGCACCACTTGGGGTGAACCATCCACCGCCAATAGCAGAGCCACACAATTGGTGATCGGCGTAAAGCGTCGCACCGGGCCGGTTAACTCGGCTCGCACTACAGCAGGCCACTGACGCACCTGTTCTAGCCAGTAATTGGCCTGCTGCAGTGCTTCCGGCAAGAGCACATGCCCGGCGCGGGACCGGACCTGATGGATTCCAGCCAGCACGTTGGCTTGCATCTTGGGGCCAAAACCGGGTAGCTCCAGTAAGCGGTTTTCGTGGCAAGCATATTCCAGCTCGCTTAAGGAAGTCACTTCTAAGGTTTCGTGCAGGGTGCGTACCCGTTTTGTGCCTAGTCCGGGAATAGTTAGCAGATCCCAAAGCCCAGCAGGCACACTTTTCAACAACTCCTGTTGCGAAAGTAGTTGGCCATGGGCGTAGTATTCCTGTATACGCTCCCACATGGTTGGGCCAATGCCCTTTAGCCCGCGGGCTTTCTCTTCCAATACCAGCTCTTCTAGAGAATAGGGGCTAGTCTCGATGGCGCGGGCCGCAATATGGTAGGCGCGGGCCCGAAAAGGATTGGAATCGATCAGTTCAATGGCGGTAGCAATCTGTTTAAGGGCCCGCGCTAACCCTTTTTTATCCATTTCTTAGTTCCTCCCTTCTAAAGACATGGAACAAGACATGTTTAAACACCTGCTTTAGGGCTGCGGGGTGTGCTTAGGACGCAGGAGCAGGCTCCAGCCGCGCCTACAGCACCACCCCGCAGCCCCATCATATCGCTCTCTTGTAAAACCTAAAGACGAGCCCCTAGTCTCTAGCTATGTTACCTTCATCGCATAAAATCTCGCAAGCTACTCCTCTACCTCTGAAATTCAGGCAACGACAAGGCCAACCATAAATAGTAGGTGGCCCAGGAGCGCCAGGGGCGCCAGGTTGCGGCCAGTTGGCGTAATTCCTGTTCCCCAATGCGCTGGCTACGCTCCAGTACCCGGGTAACCGCCCGTTGCAACCCCACGTCTTTAGCTGGCAACAGGTCGGGGCGACCCAAACCGAAAAGCAAAATACATTCAGCGGTCCAGGGCCCGAAGCCGCGGACGGAGCAGAGCTTGTCCATAGCGGCCTGGTCGTCCAGTTGGTTAAGGGAATCTAGGTCAAAGCTGCCCCCAGCCACACTGCGGGCAAAATCTATAATATACTCGGCTTTGCGCCGGGTGAACTGTAACGCTTGTAGATCGGCATAATCCAGCCGGGCAACCGCCTCCGGTAAGGGATCTGCATAGTAAACTTCGGCGCCAACGGCCACAGGCACACCTGCCAGCCGCCAAAGGCGGCGTTTTAACTCCCCGGCAAAACTAAGATTAACCTGCTGAGAGATAACAGTACTTAAAGCACAGGCAAAGACATCGGCATCACAAAGCATGCGGGCGCCGGCCAAGCGGCTGATAGGAACGGCCAGTGTGGGGTCGTCACCGCATTGGGAATAAAAGCTCTCCAAATCGGTCCCCAGGGAAAAGATTCGCCGTAGCAGCCGGACCAATTCCCCTTCATCTTGCCTACTGCCACCATAGACCGTCACCTGCCACCGGGCTTGTTCCTGGGGATCAGGGGAAACTTCCACGTAACGGGCTTTGCCCCTCACGTTCAGAATGCGGCCAACGCTTTCTTCCCGGCAAATGAAGAAGGCCTGTTGGGAAGACTGTTTAATTCGCCAGCGATATGCCTGCCAGTTGGTCAATCGGGGCACACTAAGGGTAAACTGATACAAAAATATCACCTTTCTTAACTTAAGGAGATGAGACAGCGTGGGTAAGAAATTCGAAGTTGAAAAGACTGATAAAGAGTGGCGCCAATCCCTCTCCCATGATGCTTATCGGGTGCTGCGAGAGCACGGCACCGAGCCCCCGTTTGCCAACCCTTATGACGATCTCTTCGAACCGGGTATCTACGAGTGTGCTGGCTGCGGGCAGCCCCTGTTTAGCTCGGAAGCCAAGTTCGATTCGGGTTCCGGTTGGCCCAGCTTCTATGAGCCCATTGATCCTAAGGCATTAGGCGAAGAAAGGGATGACCGTTTCGGTATGCGACGCACAGAAATTCATTGTTCCCGCTGCGGCGGCCACATTGGGCATGTTTTCCCCGATGGGCCTAAACCCACCGGCTTACGCTATTGCACCAATTCGGCGGCGCTAGAGTTTGTGCCGAAAGAGGAAGTGAAAAAGAACTAATTACTCCTTTCCTTGAGGAGTACGCAGCTCGGACAAACTCTCCCTGCTAACACACATCTCCACGAGACCGCAGTGGAGACAAACACGAACCATAATGGGTGCAGTTGAGAAGAAGCCAAGGGGGATATACAAACGCGAGGCCTGCATAAACAAGGGATGCTCCACCCATTCTTCCCCTCCACAACGATGGCAAGGCTCTAGAAGAATGCTAGGTTCATCCTGAGGTGGTGAAACGGCTTTATACCCCCTGACAAAGCCAGCTGGTAAGTAACCTCTCACTTCCGGCTGATAATCATCCCGCACCCGCACAAAGAGAAAGCGCCCCTTCTCCTCTAGAACTTCTACCTTTGTCCCTTCTGGTAACGTGACAATTACCTCCGACGTGTGATCGGGTGCCCGGCGCAACCGGGCCTCTTTACCTTGCGTCTGAAAGATCTTCACTCCTAGTCTCCCTCCTTATTAATGGATAAACGTTCCATTATATCTTTATACATAACAAGTGCTTGTCGCCCTTCCTCGCTAAGAGTATATAGGCCGCGGTCGACCCGCGTGAACCATCCATAATAGTTCTTATAGAGAATTGAGCCGGTTTGAGGGCTGGCCCCCAGGTCCCGTAAAGCCTTAGGGGCTAGAGGTTCCTTTGCCTGGGCCAGGAGTTTCACGATAAGGAGAGCTGCTTCGCGGTAAGCTGTCATCAGTTGGCGCCGACTACTACCCCCTTGGTTATATGTCTGCGACCGACCGGCTAGCTCGGCTAGCAAATGTTGGCGCCTCCTGTTTTGGCGCCGGCGCCGGAAGGGATGAGGGTCCAGCACCACCTCCACAGTAGGGGGCTGAGTACCGAAAGAGATCAACATTAGCCCTAGTTCCAAACGGCGCAACAGATGCAGGTAACCGGGCCAGCGCTGACGCCATTCCCTGCTAGAAGGCCGGGGTAGAGCCACATACACCAAGTCACAGAGCCGCTGCCGGTCGGTGGCTTGCACCAGTAGGGTGGCGGAAAAACTCAGTTTCAGCTCTACAATCAGTAAGTCCTCACCCCGCTTAGCCACCACATCGCAGCCATCTACTTCCGCTTGCACCTGGTAACCCTGGGCTGCGAGAAAATCGCTCACCGCTGGGAAAAGGTCGGTCTCCCTTAGTTTCTGCTGTTCCATGTGGTTCTCTCCCATCATTGTCTTCCACCTACACTTCGCCTTTCCCATCCCTATTTCCTTTCTTGCAGGCCTCTGCCGGAATGAGCTCAGAGCGCCAAGGGCTGCATCGTCGCACGCAGGGCAGGGATAGATGTTCCGTTTGCCGAATTGTTAAAAGGATTATTATTCAGGAGGCGATAGCGTGTTACCCTTTCGGCGTGATCCGGTGATTGAAGACTACCACGGCACTAAAGTGGCCGACCCCTTCCGCTGGCTGGAAGACCCCAACTGTCCCGACACCATTGCCTTTATCGAAGCGGCTAATAAAAGAAGTGAAGGCTATCTGGACAGTCTGGAGATACGCGGTCCTCTCAAGCGGCGCTTAACTGAGCTTTACAATTATCCCAAGCAGAGTCTACCTCGGCGGATTGGTGATCGCTACTTCTTTTTCCTGAACGAGGGGCTGCAAAATCAACCGCTGCTCTATCTGCGGGATGGCCTTACCGGGAGACCGCGCCTGGTGTTAGACCCCAACCGATGGAGCGAAGATGGTACCATTGCTCTGGTTAATTTGTCCCCCAATAAGGAGGGCACCCTGCTAGCCTATACTCGCTCGGAGAGCGGCAGCGACTGGCAAACCATCCATGTACATGATGTGGAGGCGGGCCACGACCTACCGGATATAATCCGTTGGTGCAAGTTCACCAATATGGCTTGGTTGCCCGACAGCTCCGGCTTCTTTTATACGCGGCTGCCGGAACCGGGCAGCGTACCAGAAGAGGACGCTGTCAACTTCAGCCGGGTTTACTTCCATCGTCTGGGCACCGAGCAGAGTCAAGATGAGCTTATCTATGAGCGCCCCGACGATAAGGAGCTAAGCTTCCACGTAGGTATTACCAACGATGATGCCTATTTATACCTGCATGTCACCCGGGGTACCAACCCGGAGAACCGCTTCTATTACCGCCAGCTGGCCAGCGATGGGCCTTTTGTGCGGCTGCTGGATGAGCACGATGCCATGTATCGCCTGGTGGGAAATGATGGCCCCCTCTTCTACTTCCATACCGATTTAGGGGCACCTAACGGGCGGGTAATCGCCATCGATATCACTAAGCCGGAGCGGGAAAACTGGCAGGAGCTAATCCCCGAACAAGAGGCGGTGCTGGACCAGGTGGCCCTCTATGGCGATCATTTTGTGACGGCCTTCACCCACCATGCGGTAGCCCAGTTAAAGCTTTACAACCTAAAGGGAGAGCTGGTGCGAGAGGTTGAGTTACCGGGCATCGGTACCTTGGAAGGGCTCGCCGGACGGCGGGAATATAGCGAGTTCTATTTCGCCTTTACTTCATATCTCTACCCCACCACTATTTTCCGCTATGAACTGGCTGACAATAGCTTGACAAAGTTCTTCCAGCCGACAATCACTTTCGACCCAGACAAGTTCGAAACTCGGCAGGTATTCTATTCATCAAAAGATGGCACCCGGGTGCCCATGTTCTTAACCTATAAGAAGGGGCTGCAGTTGAATGGTCAGAACCCCACCCTGCTCTACGGCTATGGTGGGTATAACATTAGCATGACCCCCGCCTTCGCGCCCCATATTATTGCTTGGCTGGAAAAGGGCGGCATCTATGCGGTGGCCTGCCT
>JAKOXL010000017.1 GCA_029781045.1 Bacillota bacterium
CTCCATACCGCCAGCCTGATAGCGAAGAAACCAGTTCTGCAGGGTGGTTCTCCCAACCCCATACCTACGTGCAACAGATGTTAGAGACTGTCCACCTTCTACTTCCAACACTAACCTTAGGCGAAACTCCCTACTGAACTTGGTCAAAAGAAATGCACCTCCAAATGCTAGATTGGTGTCTAACATCTGGGGTGCACTTCAAAGAACAGCCCCTTTCCTTCATCCCGGGAACCTAAACAAGCTAATCATATTACTCGACCAATACCAGTTCCGGACGCCCTTGCTTTTGCTTCACTAGCCCTTTCTCACGCCACTTCCCCCTCTTGTAGAAGTAGGTGGTGATCAAAGAGCCTATCACCCAGGTAATCAACAGCGAGATAAAGATTGATTCGGGTCGACCGTTGGGATAGGCTGGGCTACGGGTCAGATAGGCGATACCGTAGGCCAGAGGCACCCGCAAACAGACGGTGTTTATCAATGAGATCCACATGGGCGTGGTTGTATCACCTGCACCTCGCATTACCCCAGAGAGACACTGAGTTATAGCCATAGCGATATAGCCCACTGCCAGAATGCGCATCATCTTAACGCTGTAATCAATGAGGGCCGGGGTGTCAGTAAAGAAGCTAACCAGTATCCTACCGAAGAGCAAAATCATAATGGTCAGGGTGGTGGCAACGCCCACTGCAATCATAGTGCCATCTCGGGTACCCTTCTCTACCCGATCCATTCGGTTGGCCCCAATGTTCTGGCCCGCGTAGGTGGTCATGGCAGTGCCAAAGGAGAAGTTGGGCATCATGGCAAAGCCGTCCACCCGCATGACGATAACATTGGTGGCAATAAACATTTCACCAAAAGTATTGGTCAGCGACTGCACCACTATCATAGAAAGCGAGAAGATTGCCTGGGTTAAGCCGGAGGGCAAGCCCAGTCTGATGAGTTTCACCACATACTCTTTGTCTAACTTCAACATCTGCCAACTGAGCTCGAAGTCGCTCTTCATGCCTATCAGCTTGATGGCGCACAAGACCGCCGATATACCCTGGGCAATCACGGTGGCCAGTGCCACGCCAGGAACTCCCATGTTGAACTGGATAACAAACCAGAGGTCCAGTACCACATTAAGCGCGGTAGCTATCAGCAAGAACACGAGGGCCGAGAACGAATCTCCAAGTCCGCGCAAGATACCGGCCAGAATGTTATAAAAGGCAAATCCAGCGATACCCAAGAAGAAGATGGTTAGGTAGTCTTCGCACCAATCAACTATAGACACGGGTGTGTTCAGTAGCTCTAACAACGGCCGAGTAACTAGAGGACCAATAATCATGATGATAACAGATACAATGGCCGTGAGAGTCATACAGATACCAATCGTCCGTGATAACCGCTCCCTATCCTTGGCCCCAAAGAACTGGGACACCATAATGCCAGCGCCAACAGAAATGCCCACAAATAATACCAGCAGAAGATTTAGTACCGGCGAGGCACTGCCAACGGCAGCCAAAGCATTATCGCCCACATATTTACCGACTATGATGGAGTCAGCGGTATTATAAAACTGCTGCGCTATATTACCTATCAACATCGGTATAGCAAACATTACAATCCGTTTCCACGGTGTGCCTTCTGTTAAGTCCTTGGGAGCAAATAGCTCCTTCAGTCTGCTCATAAACCTGCCCCCTATTTACCATGTCAGTCTGCAAGAAAAACAGTATTAGCAATTGGCCAATCTTTCTATGGCCTGCCTCTCATCGGCAAAGAAAAACACATTCTGCCCCTGATTGGACTCATAGATAAAATCCCTCAGGCTTTTGTTGGTGTAAGTGGAAAAATCGCCTACTATCGCCACCTTCACCCGAAATTGGTGAACTTTTGTAGCATCTCCCCCGCTAAGCGGGTGCGCAAGTCGAAGAACTCTTCGCTCAGCACCGCTTTGGGTAAGACAATGCGGTCACACCCGTCCCCAAAGGCCACAGTGGCAACCAGATCCAGCGCCGATTGCCCATCCTTTATCACCATCTCATCGGCACGCACAATAGCTATATCCAACCCATCTCCGGCTATTATCTTCGCAGCAAAGTTGGCTACTGCCAAGGCGTGTTCAATGTAATGCTGTTCCTGAAAGTAATCCTGCATTAGAGAAAGTGCCTCTTCATTCATGGTGCCTTACCTCCATCCCATGACTAGATAGGTATTAACTGGGGACGCCGTTCCTTCCACGCCGCCCCAAGCTAATAAAGAGCAGGGCTATCAGCACCTGATTGGTCAGAAGCAAGTAGAAGGGAAAACGGGGATGCAGCCGATAAAGGGTACCGGCCAGTGGCCCGATGGGGATGCTGGCCAAAAGGCTAAAGGCTGACCCGACAGCAACTACTCTCGGCAACAACGCAGAAGCAACCACATCAGCCTGCAAACTGGAACGCAGGGATTGCAGTAGGGCATTACCCCCATTAAAGCAAAGGGCAAAGACAACTAGGGGCCAGTAGACGTGACTGGGGATTAACAGAAACAGCGCCAGCCCGAGTGCCATAGTGGCAGAACCTAAGAACAGGTACCACATATACTGGTCTGCCTGTATTCGGGGAATAACGAATAACAATACCAGCGCGATGCTCAGAGAACTTAGCAGAGGAAAAACTGAAACTAGCCCCGCTGAAAGGGCCAATCCCTGCGGGCTAGTCATGTACAGGCTGGAATAGTTGTTCCAGATGATTAGGGTGTAGTTGCTTAATACGGTCGTAAGCATAATAACACGAACGCGGTAATCTTTCCATATGAAACTTATAGTCTGCCGAAAAGTTAACTCTGCACCTATCGCGCTATCGATTGTAAGATCGGCCTGTTGTGGCGAGTCAGAACGTATAAACAGCTGGCGAACCAGTATGGCAGCTCCCACAATCAGGAGACCCGCTGCATAAATCACCCGATTCCCAGTCACCAGTCCATAGCGCGACACAAAATAGCCGGCCACGGGACCAAAAAGCCCTGAACCCAGATAGCAAAGATGAATCAAACCGTAAACGGTGGGCCGCCTCCCCGAGGGAGTATTGTCGGCAACAATGCGGTTCCAATTGGGAATGGCACCATAAAAAAGACCGTTAATCAAGGCTGCTGCAGCAAAGTACCAGAAGTTTTGTGCCAGAAACCAGAGGGTGATTGCCACCCCCCAGGCCAAGCCATCGAAAAGCTGCATAGCCCGCTTGCTGCCTAGCCGCCCAGCGGTCCAACCTCCTAACACGGCACCTACCGATTGGGAGCAGAAGAGCAACGCACTAATGACACCGATCTGCACTTCGGTAACTCCCAGCGCCGCCATGTATAGAGGGCGGTAAACGGTGAACCAGCCGATAGCCGTACCGAAAAGAATCTCACTGATTAAAATGGCATAGATGCTGCGATTATGTCCTTTAAAAGTACTAGACAACTGCGCGAGCCAGGATACTGGCCGCACAGCTGCCTGTTTATCAGAACTCACTCTCTACTCTTCCTCTCCCGACAGCCCAGATTCTCCTCTAGGGCTTACATATGATCTCTTTGATTTTGGTCTCCAGTATGCGCTGAGCATGAGCAGGAACAATCACGCAAGCCGTATCGGCGCCACGGCCAGTGCCGCCAATGGCCACTATGGGCGTTTGCTCCGGGATAAGCCCGGCATCAAGGGCCATCACACTAACCTCCACCGCCACTTTCACACCTTGACTAAACATACGCAGTGTGTGGGCGATAATCTCAACTGGGTAGACCCCCTGGAAACGAGTGCTCAAGCCTCGTTCGGCCCCCGATAGCACGTGGGTACCAAAGTAGACTTGCATGCCGGCAGCCTGCAGTTTATCGCGCATTTCGCTGCTCATGGGATGGGGTTGACCATCGCCACGAAAGCCGTACACTTGGCTCACAACTATAATCTCAAACTCCTGGGCGTAAGGTAGCAACTGTTCAGCTGTGTCTCCCGCATTGGAAGCAACCACCAAATGCTTGATACCCGCCTGCCGAGCATGTTCAACTGCCAATCGAATGGTTTCTTGGGTACTCTCTTTCCCTGGTTTGGTAACAATCACGGTTAAAGGCCTCCTTCTAGTTATTATCGTCGTATTATCCTATTTCCCGCCCCGGTTGAATTATCCTGCTGAAACAAACAACGGAACAGAACTAACGGCAACAGTGCAAAAAGGAGGCGGATACGGTAGCCATTGCTGGCCACCATATCAGCCTCTGCTATCTCTACTACGCCAATCTTGCCAGCGCCTGTGCCACCTTCACCATTTGGTCCAGCAGGAACACGTAGAGTTCGTGCTGGTAAGCCCGATAGGTGCTCATAACGATTCTATCGAGCTGGATGGTGAAGAAGTAATCCAACCCCGACTCGTTAAGGAATTCTCGCAGTTCCCTAGGCAACACCTCATCTACCTGACTGGGCTCCAGGGAGATACCAGCATTCAACTGCTTCGCCTCAGCCGGAGTGCGGGAGAACATAGCCATGCCCTCCGTATTATGCTGTTCAAAGCGGTACCGATTGCCCTCCGGCAGGTAGAGTATCAAGGAGATGGACGGTATTTTCCCAATCTGAGTCTGAGATAAAAAACCGGAGTAAACGCCAGGAGGCGATTACTCCGGTTTACTTGCGTGCTAACGAGTTATTGGGCCTTCCCAGCCGTCCATACCGCCCAGCAATACACCCACTTGGATAAACCCATACTCGGCTAACATAGCGGCAGCTCGGCGAGCCTTACTCCCGCTATAACAGATAACAACATAGGTCCGATCTTGCTGGAGATCAGCCATGGCCTGTTCCAGCGATCTAAGGGGAATATTGAAGGCCCCTGGAATGTGACCCTGACTATATTCATAGGGCTCGCGCACATCCAGCAGAACTGGCGCCACGGCAGCATGGGCCAGATACTGATGGAGCTCGCTAGACTTAATTTCTTGCCATTCCACCTGGCCGTTACCAGAACGATATCCGGGTAGCATAGGTATCTACCCCCTACAGCTTGCTAAGCAATTTCTTGGCCCTCGCGACGGCTGCGCTAGTATCGGCGCCGGTCTGCAAAGAATGACGCAAAGAATTCTCTAGCAGGCAAGCGACCATTGCCACCCCCACCTGCTCCACTGCTGCCTTCAGGGCGGCCACCTGGGTCACAATTTCTTCACAGTCGCGCCCGGCCGCCAGCATAGCTTGAATACCCCGCGCCTGCCCCTCTATACGCTTGAGGCGACGAATCAACTCGGGCACTATGTCTTCTAGCTCAAACAAGTCTTGCGTCATGCTATACCGCCAGCAATTGGTCGAGGATTTGCTTCAAATGGGATTCAGGCAGTAAGCCAGCGATGTTCTGGATTGGCTGACCGTCTTTGAAGATGATCAAGGTGGGAATGGCCATTATCTCATACTTGGCTGACATGGCCGGATTCTCATCGGTGTTCAACTTCACCACCTTGACGCGGCCGGCATACTCCTGTGCCAGTTTGTCGATTATGGGACCCAAAATGCGGCATGGCATGCACCAGGGCGCCCAAAAATCAACTAGAACAAAGCCCGGGTGCTCGAGCACTTCCTGCCGAAAGTTGGCATCGGTTACTTGGATCATGTTATCCCTCCTCCGTTACTCTCTCATTGACGGCCAGCCCATTGACAACCGGCCTGTGCACAGGTAGAGCATTGGCTCTGAGTAGCGCCTCTGTTGAAGTTAAGGGCAGTAAAGATCTGTTCCGGTTGGCTGGCACAAACAGGACACCGCACCTGGCCCTTATCGGTGATAGAGGTGCGCACGCTGAAACGCTCCCCACATTGGGGGCAACGGAAATCATAAACGGGCACAAGATCACCTCCAATACCCCTACCCCTAGGGGTATTATATGCTAATATCATGATATATAGATGCTGCTTCCTTGTCAACCATATACGCAAGGGTGCCACATGACATCCTATACGATCAAGTAAAAGCAAAAGCCGCCTGGAGTACCCCTCCTGGGCGGCTAATGGTCAGTTTCTCTTACCAGCCTGAGCCGCTACGCTCTAAGCGGCCGTTTTTCACATTAACGAAGTAGTGCCCCACTTTTACCTTACCAGCCACCTCAATGCCGTCACTATAGGTGATCCAATAGCACAGGGTTGGTTGGTCGGTGATGGTGGAACGCACAACCACCAGACCGTACTCAGAAAAACCTTGCGTATCGGTTACATTGATCTGTTTAGCCAGACGAGGCAGAACATCGATGACCGGAATGGAAGCCTGCCAGTTGCTTATCTGGGTGCCCCAGCTGTGGTTTTCCCACTTTAGGAGTTCACCCGTAGCGGCGTTGAAGCTAACGATCACATAGTCGGTGAGCACCGGAACGTCATTCACTGTGCGGACCACCACTGCCCACGGATGCTCATCTTCAGGCTGGTATATCTCAAATACCCTTTTCTCACCCGACAGGGATGCAGTGGCCTCCAGCGCCCAGGCCTCCAATTCTTCCTCGCTCACTGGAGCTGTCTTCCTCGCCACTGGTTGTTTCCATTCCACCAGTACTATTCGTCCCTCTTGGCGATGAACGCCAACTAAGAGTTCCTGTTTGTCGCCCGCATACTTGGAAGTGGGCTTAAAGCGCAGATCATAGAAGTCATGGCCAACTCGTAGTGCAATAGTAGCCGATTGCTGTTCAACCAACTGCCATTCGTCTCCCAAGCCCAGCTGCTGACGGGCAATAGCGGCTGCCTCTTCCCAGCTGATTTTGGCCTCTTGCGCCACTTGGGGCGGTACCCCATTGAGCAGGTAGCTCTCAGCCAGTGCCACCGTTTCTTGCACCATCTTACTCATTTTCTCCACTTCATCCATGCGTAGGCGCACGCCAGGGGCGGCTCCATCGGCCACGATAGGAGCATCCATAGCCTGGATGATTTCTTTCAGCTCTGAGATCAAGGTTTCCACGTAGGCCAGATCAGCCTCTGACAGACCGGCCACGGTGAAATAGCGCACCCGTTCATTGAGCTTATCTATTGACTTAGTGATCATACCCCAGTCGTTGCGCATGAAACGGGACCACGGGCCGTCCATGCCTTTAGGCACCAAGTTCGCCAAGGGACGGGCTACATTGGATACGGTAGCGATTTCCACGTTGGCCTGCCGCAGTGCTGCATCATCTCGAGTTTCCAGATACTCTTCCAATGACGCGGCTCCGGCCCGCAGGCTATTGAGCATGATACGATAATATCCGGCAAAGGTAACAGCGCGGGTAACTTGAGCTTGGTTCAACTGCATGCCCAAATACCAACTGATACCCAATAGACCTAGAACTAAAGTTACTACCACAAAAACCTGTTTCTTGCGCAAGTTGCCACCTCCTGTTGCTGTAACGACATTATCATAACATAGGTAGCTAGGGGGAAACATGGAGAAAGTGTAATCAAGCCCCTGAGACATCAGCCTCCGGAGCCTCTGCTACTCCTTGCATATATGCTGCAGAGGAAGCATCAGCTACCCATGATGCCCCCCAAATCAAGCGGCCAATGACGTTGCTCAGGGCTCCAGTTTCCTTTCGATGCCTATTGGCAAGTACGTGCGTGGCATTACCACAGGGACGCCCACTCTAGCAACTCACGGCCAAAGCTGTTGCCTTCGGTACACCTCCATAACTTGAATGGGTAAGAAGGAGCTGTCACGCAACAGTCCCTCTTGCCTTGCTTTCGGCAAAGTCATGATCATAAGTACCTAACCTGCAAGCTCAGGGAAACGATGGCATAGATAACCCAGTTAAATAGACTTGGCAGAAGAATCAGGGCGCGCCGCAAAGCCTGCGACCTGCCCGGAGGGACTTCGAGACCAAACTTCAGCGGGTTAGTTAGCATCAATAAAGTCTAGTACCCGGTTGCCCAACCGCTGCAGCCTATCCTTGTAGCGCCAAGCAAGAAGCAAAAGGATGGCACCGGCAATAATGAGAGCTATCCAACCTTCCCGCGGCATGTTAATCACACCCGCCCCGGTCAAGCTGGCAGTCAATAACCCGGGGGTGCGGAAGATCAACACTAGTAAAGCAAACAGCCTGGCGCGGATGGGAGTAAGAGCTGCCAGGAAACAGACCACATCATCGGGGGCAAAGGGGAACACGAACACGGTGGCGATTATGAGGGCGCCCCGTTTGCCACGGAGGCGGGCCAAGAGAGCATCATAGCGATCCCCAAAAAGGCGGTGCACCAACGGTTTACCGAAATAGCGGGCCAAGCCGAAGGCAATCATTGCCCCGAGGGTAAAGCCCATGAGGTTGAGAAGGAAGCCTCGCAGAGCTCCAAAGATGTAACCCCCCACCAACCCCACCACCAGGCCAGGCAAGGGGGCCACCACCACTTGGGCAGCCATCAGAACCACAAACACAAGGGGAGCCCACATGCCCGCCTCATGTAAGAGAGCCTCTATGTTATCGCGGTCGCTGGTGATGCGGTAAACAGTTGGACCGTAAAAGTATACAAGCGCAGCAACTGTGACTGCTAGCAAAGCCCCGATGATGATACGTTTCATTCCTTTTCTTCCCTTCCAATGTAGCATGTTTAGCCTAGCAACTGCTTCAGATAGGCCCTGCGGGCCAGAAAGAAGTAGATCATCTGCAATACTACATAGATTCCGGCTACCATGGCGGCCCCTGTTATCACATGCAAGTGGGGCGCAAGATTAGACAAGGTTTTCATGGCAAAGGCTGTATGCAAGATGCCAATAGCAACTGGGAGGAAAAAAAGAATCCCCAACTCCCGATTGACGATCTGTAGTCTCTCTCGCCGAGTAATACCTATGTCACGCAAGGTATTGAACTGACGTTTGTCCACGTCGATCTCTGTAAAGAGCTTGAAGTAGATCAGACTCCCACTAGCGATAAAGAAGAGAAAGCTGACAAACGCACCAATGAACATGGTGAGAGCCGCTGTATTGCGCAGTTCTCCGTATCCGTCGGCCCGACAAGGAAACCACCGGATTCCCACCGGCACGTGCTCACCAACTATTGGCTCCACATTGGTTAGCTTGTGCCACTGCTTAGTTTCAAAGCACAGGTAATGAAAGAGCTGCTGTCTATCACCATTTTCAACTAACTGCTTATAGATAGCATCCGGCACTACCAATGTGCACATACCCAACAGGGATTGGTTAGCAAACTCTACGTCTGGAAGTTCCAAAGTCAGATTGCCAAGAGTGATGGCACCTCTGCCGAGAGACCCAGCTGCCTGCTCATTAGACCAATAGAAAAGCAGCGAGCTATCAGCATCCATTTCCAAATCGGGTAAGTGGGGAGCAATCTTCATCGCCGCTTGGTAGTCCCGCGTGGGGATAACAACCACCAACTGCTCCGTTACTGGCGGAATATCCAGATGACCCCATAGGCCGGAGACTAACAACCAGTTTACTTCTCCACCAGCGCGGTACTGCAAAGCTTGGGCAACTATCTCCCCCACCTGGGACAACTGGTCTGTGTCGAAAGTAGCATCTGCTCTCATGGTGATGGCAAAGCCATACTCCTCCAAGGCCACGGCCCTGGCCCCCTGTAGTACCGTGTTAACGGTACCCAGAGCAGTGCAAACCACAGCGATCAGAATAGCACTAGTAAATATGACGCGGGCGTTCTCCCGTAAGCGGAAGGTGAGCCGGTTAAGGACCACCATATTGGTCCCACGGAAGTATATGGCTCGCCTTCTCTCAAACCACCGACATACGGCCACGCCGCCTTGACTGACGGCCAAGTAGGTGCCAGTGATAACAAGACCCAGAATGGGTAACATGTTCTCCATCAGATTGACGCCGTAGGTATGCCAGGCCTTGCCGTAGCCCCACCCCACCAAGACCAATCCTAAACAGAAAACTAACGGTCGCCAGCGGGGTATCGCTTTTCCCTGTCTTTTCACCGCCATTAGCTCCCTCACACTACTCTGCCGCAACTGGAGAACAACCACCATTGTCAAGAAGGCAAACACCGTTATGAACACTAGCACGGTTATCATCACTGCGACCGGCGGAACGAAAAAGTAGATGGGATTGGTTACGGCCAGAAGCACACCCATGGCCATGAAGAATAACTTAGAAAAGAGTATACCACTTAATAAACCGACGACAATAGATAAAAGAGAAATCACCATAAACTCTACCCATACCATGCGGCGCTGTTGTCTTTGGGTCATGCCCAGAAGCGTGAGTAATCCAAACTCGTATTTACGTAGGCGCAGGAAGGCACTGGTTGAGTAGAAGATAAAGATGAAGGAAAAGATAAGTATTACTACTTCGCATGCGAGCATGCCCCGTTGTACCGCCTCTTTACCGTTTCGCACAATATGGCCTTGGACGACCGCCGGGTGTAACACGAAGCTCAAGAACAGATAAAACACAAACACCGAGAAGGTGCAGCTGAGAAAATAGGCCAGATAGCGGTGCCAGTTCCCTCTAATGTTGCTTATTGCCAGCTGACGCAAGGTCATGGCTACTCCCTCCCATCAACGATAGGACATCGAGAATCTGCTGATAAAAGGCATGGCGATTGCTACCACGCCGCACTTCGGAGTAAATGCGTCCATCGCGAATGAAGAGTATACGCTGGCAGTAGCTGGCTACGAGGGGATCATGGGTCACCATGGTGATGGTAACGTTCCTTTCTTCATTCTGACGGCTGAGGATCTCCATCAGTTCCTTAGCCGACTTGGAGTCTAAGTTGCCTGTAGGTTCATCTGCTAGCACTAACATCGGTTCGTGTATAAGGGCCCGAGCTGCGGCAGCCCGCTGCTGTTCGCCGCCTGATGTTTGGCTAGGACGCTTATCTAAGATGTGCTCTATATGAAAGCTGCTGGCCACAACCTGTAACTTGCGTTCTATCTCCGACACCGACACTTTATCGAGAGCAAGCGGCAAAATGATATTATCTCGGATACTCAGAGTATCTAACAGATTGTAATCCTGGAAGATAAAGCCCAATTGTCGACGGCGAAAGAGAGCCAACTCATCGCCTCGTAATTGTCGAGGATCGGTACCCTTTAGCCTCACTGAGCCAGCTGTGGGCTCATCAATAGTGGCCAGAATGTTGAGCAAAGTTGTTTTGCCGCTGCCGGAAGGCCCCATAATTCCTACGAACTCGCCTGCATGCACCTGCAAGTCGATGCCATCTAGAGCTCTGTGATAAACAGTACCGCGACTACCGTACACCTTGCAGACTGCTTTCGCTTCTAGTACAACCATCGTACAATACCTCCTCCCGCTCTTGTGTATAATTTACCGCAGCCTCAGCCCCACTTCCATTTTTCAAGCTTACATAGTAACAGCCTGGCTTACAGTACTGTAAGCCAGGCTGTCACGCTTTCTATCATTGCACTATAACCACACTTGTTCATCTGCGGACAAGCGATGAAGGTGGTCGGCAGCTACAAATGTGATTGTGACCGTAGTCCCTCTATTCACTTCGGAACTGATGGCTATGGGGTGCCCCAACTGGTCACACACCTTCTTGGCTAGATATAGGCCCATACCAGTTGCCTCGGGGAAACGCCTGCCGTTGGTCCCAGTGAAAAAGGGTTGCCAAACTCTATCCAAATCCTCCGGCGGAATACCGATACCAAAGTCGCGGCAGGCTACCCTTACTTCCCTTTGTGAACGGCAAATAGTGAACTCTACAGTTCTCTCCGCTCCTTCGCGGCGAGAGTATTTGAGGGCATTACTTAGAACCTGTCTTAGCACAAATTGCAGCCACTTGGGATCAGTCTCTACCTCAACCCGCTCCGGTTCGCTAATTACTTTCGGGTATATCCCATAGCGAATGAACGTGGCCTTTTGCTCATTTATGATTTGCCGTACCAACTGAAGGAGATCTACCTGCTGTACCACAAAGTCCAGCTCAAATTGGCTCAGACGGATATTATACAGCATGAGTTCTAGCCCGGCCGCCAATCTGTCACGCACGTCCCGTAAGCTGCTTACCAGCTCCTCACAATCTACTTCCCCAGCCTCCCACTGCTGCAAAAGCAGGTCGAGTACAGCCAAGGGTGTTTTCATCTGGTGGGCCCACCGACTCTGAAAGTGATTTTGCAGCTCTTGCTGGCTTCGGTAGTTGGTTAGCTTAGCTTCGTACAGTCGATACTGCTCTTTTAGTACCTCCCGTACTGCCCTCTGTTCCCAAGTTATGGCCTCTTGTGGCACTGAGGGTAGATCTGCACTAGATTGCGACAGAAGAAGGGATATCTCTTGGTACCAAGGCTTTTGCCTTGCCCAGTCCAGCAAGAGAGCGAAAAACAGTAGCAATATAGCCAGAACAATGGCGTAGAAGGTAGTGCCAGGAGTAAACGCATGCTCCCTCTGCCTATTATCCAGGTAAAAAACACCGACAATCACAGCAAAGGCAATCAGGGCAGCTAAAATAAGAGAAATACGATCACGCCAATAAGCGCCCTTAGGCATGCTTCGCTCCTCCCAGCACCAAAGCATAGCCTTGACCCCGCTTGGTTTCTATAACTCCCACTAAACCGATGTCCTGCAAGCGGCGCCGCACTCTCGCCACATTTACGGTTAGGGTGTTATCATCAACGAAGCTCACATCATCCCACAAAGCAGAGAGCAGCTCTTCCCTGGTCACGATCCTTCCTGCTTTCCGCGCCAAACACTTTAGCAATCTAAACTCTGTCAGGCTCAACTCCGTGTGTTGTTCTCCCCAGCTAACGCTGTTTCTCTCCTCATCAAAAACAAGGCCATCCACTTCCCAGAGTGACTTATGACGATCGCTGGGAACAGCGTACGCCCCATAGGTGCGACGCAAGACACTGCGAATCTTAGCTCGTAACACTTCTAGACTGAAGGGTTTGGTTATATAATCATCCCCACCGTTTTCGATGGCCAACACTTGATCCATTTCCCCAGTGCGTGCAGAAAGAAAAATGATGGGAACAGTCGAGACCGTGCGGATCTGGCGACACCAATAGAAGCCATCGTAAAGTGGCAGATTGATGTCCATTATGACCAGGTCAGGTTGCAGACGCAAGAACTCCAGCTTAATCTGGGCAAAGTCGCTTACTCGCTGGGCCTCATAACCGTAGCGAGACAATTCCCCTGCTATGATAGACGCTATCTGCTCATCGTCTTCCACAATCAAAACACGGAACACAACCTCATCCCCCTTCTATTAATTGTAACCTAACCATGCGCACGAGAAAACGGAACCTCGTGCTCCATCCGCCGTATAAGTGGCAAAACGGCAAGAGTGTTATAATGGAGCAAACTGCTAGACTGAGGTGAACAACGTGCGCAGGAGGTGTCGGGGAGTTTTGCCCACCATTCTGGGATTATTACTGTTGGCCATCATAGGCATCTACGTCTGGGAAAACCACATCATAGACGTGGCAGAAGTTGAAGTACCTATCAAAGGACTGGCTGCAGATATAGATGGTATGAGAATCGCCCTGTTCAGCGACCTACACGGCCGACCCTTAAATGTGGGCTGGGTGGAGAACCTGTTATTAAGACACGATGTGGATCTAATTGCCTTAACAGGTGATTATGTGCGCGGTCGCGATGTTGGTAGCCTGGCGCGTTTGGGGCCGTTACTCAAACTACTACCCCAGATCGCACCTACCTATGCCATCTGTGGTAACCACGATCGGGCGGCCGGCTGGGACGAAATCAAAGCATTGTTAGAACAACATGGTATTAGTGTACTAGATAACTCTTATACCTACATAACACGAGGTGCCGCTCAGCTTATTTTAGCCGGACTAAGCTATCCTTACGATTCAATAGCCGACTTACAGAGAACATTACCCCTAAGCGCTGACACCATCGTTCTGCTGACCCATTCGCCCCAGGTCTTCCGGCCAGAGCATCTAATCATGATGGAGACAGAACGGACCCTATGGCAGGAGTTGATGCAGCGCCCTTCCCTCACGCTAGTTGGCCATACCCACGGTGGGCAAATCAAATTACCGCTATTAGGCGCCGTCACGACGGCCAGCGGGCAACTGTTTCCTCAGGAACATGTTGAGGGGTTATCGTGGGAAGGTTCGGGCTGGCTTTATATATCCCGCGGCCTTGGCTACACGGGTATGCAGATGCGCTTCTTGTCACGGCCAGAAATAGCAATTATCACGTTAAGAGGCGCGGATTAGAGTTAGTGAATCTCCGGGGCTGTCGCAAACTCAGCTTTGCGAACAGCCCATAGCATTTGAAGCGGTAAGTCTGTACTGGACACATCTTGAGACTGCATGCTCCCCCTAACATTGGCAAACACTAGTTGAGATAGTAGTACGATATTGGGAGGAGAAAAGATGCAGGTGCCCATCACAGAGTGGATCATTCTCGTGTTGCTTATTGCAGCTTCTGCCTTTTTCTCTGCCTCCGAAAGTGCCCTCATGGGACTGAGTCAGCTGCGGGTAAGAACTCTAGTGGAAGCGGGACAAGGGCGGGCTCAGCTGATAGCGAAACTGAAGTCACGACCAGAGCGCTTGCTTATTACTATTCTGGTGGGCAACAATCTGGTCAATATTGGGGCTTCTGCACTTTTCACCGCCATAGCTCTCCGTACCTTTGGCGCTGGAACCGCTGTCACTCTGGCCACGACACTCATGACGTTCATCATACTAGTTTTCGGTGAAATCGCACCTAAGACTTTGGCTACCCGTGATCCCCTGCGCGTCTCCTACCAGGTTGCGAGACCACTAAACCTTTTGATGCTGCTGTTACGGCCACTGGTTGCAGCCCTTACATGGTTTTCAAATCTCTTGGTTCACCCTAAGGGTCCCGCAGGCGCTATGCCGGAGCAGGTCACAGAAGCGGAGATTCGTACCCTAGTCAATGTGGGGGAAGAACAGGGCATCATTGAGGACGACGAGAGCCGCATGATCCATAGTGTGCTGGAATTGACAGATACTCCGGTGCGTAACGTAATGGTACCCCGCACCGCCATAACTGCCGTAGAAGTAAACACAACCCATGACGAACTAATTGAAATCATTAGGCGCGACCGCTACTCTCGTTTGCCTGTCTATGAAGGAGATATTGATAACATCATTGGCCTACTTCATGCAAAAGACATTTGCTCTTTGACAGAAGAGGAAAAGGCCGCCTTTGACTTGCGCAAGCTCTTGCGCCCCACCATTTTTGTGGTGTCAACCAAGAAAAGCGGGCTGGTTCTGCGGGAGTTGCAAAAACACCGGGTCTACATGGCCATCATAATCGATGAATATGGCGGCACTGCCGGACTGGTAACGATTGAAGATTTAATTGAAGAGATCGTAGGGGAAATTGTAGATGAGTATGATGAGGAAGATCCTCCGCTGGAGATTCTGGATGCCAACACTACCTTTTTAGATGCCCGCTTAACAGTGGAAGAAGTCAATGAGCAACTGGGCATTGCGTTACCAACGGACCGCGCCCTTACCATCGGCGGTCTGATCTATGATTTACTAGGACGTATCCCCCGTGCCGGGGAAACGGTCACCAGTGGGAACGTTTCTCTAACGGTAGACAAGCTGGATCGGCGGACAATAGAAAGGGTAAAAATCACTATAAAGGAGTAGTTGAAAAATCTGTCAAAAGGCAGCAAAACCAGCGTTTGGTAGTAGCCTTTAAGAAGGCAAAGGGCTACAAGCGTAATGCTTGCAGCCCTTTGCCTCTGGGCGAAACGGTCACCTGTAATTACTTTCCGCTGCAGCACCAAACACTGACAGTATTCAGAGTAGGGCTTCGTGAAATACTTAAGATAGCAACGGTAAAGGAGGTGACACAGATGGCACTAGGTTCTTCTTCTAGCAACGTCCCGGTAGTACCCAATGCCAAGAAGGCTCTTGACCAGTTCAAATATGAAGTGGCCAACGAGTTGGGTATCCAGGTTCCTGCTGACGGTTATTGGGGCACTATGACCACTCGTGACACCGGTGCAATCGGTGGGCACATGGTTCGTAAGATGATCGCCATGGCCGAACAGTCATTGGCGACCCGTACGACTGGTCAGCAGTAGTAGTCCATCATTGTTTCGCCTACGGAGCGGACCCTTTGGTCCGCTCATTTTTGTGTTCCCCAGATTTATGGCAAATTATACAACTGCTGGGAAAAGGACTGGAAGCAATTTGGCCGCGCTCACTCGCTGTCACCCTTACTTGCGCCTGTGAATAAGTTAATTTGAGTTACTTACTATGATGGAAACAGAGGAGTGATGCGCTTTGGCGGCCGTCCGGAGACACCGTCTGGCTTGGCGAGACACATTACACGGGTTTCCTTGGCCCGGTCACAGTGGCAAACCACGCCAGACGGGTTGTACCATGTTACTCGACAAAGGCATGGGGCTGACTGAGACCCGTGACTTGTTGGAACTGGCTTGCGACTACATAGATATGATTAAGCTTACGTGCGGTACATCTGCCCTCTATCCCGAACAGCTGCTTAGAGAGAAAATCAGGCTGATCCGTTTTTACGGGATTGATGTCTTTCCAGGAGGTACTTTGTTCGAAATAGCTATTTGGCAGAGGCAATTGGAGCCCTTTTTGCAGCAGGCCGCCCAGCTTGGCTTTAACGGCATTGAGATTTCCGATGGCACCATTCCCCTCAGCACCCAAGAACGGCGCCAAGCCATCCAAAGGGCAAAGACCTACGGGTTTAAAGTAGTGACTGAGGTGGGCAAGAAGAACGGCACTCCCCTCCCTCTTTGGCGCATGCAACAGACTATTGTCGATGATCTGGAACATGGAGCCGATCGGGTAATTATTGAAGGCCGGGAGTCGGGCAAAGGGGTTGGGTTTTATGATAAGGATGGTAACATAAAGGAGAATGATATGGAAACATTCATCAGCGGATTACCGTCCTTGGAATCCTACATAATATGGGAAGCACCGCTAAAGAATCAGCAGGTAAGTCTTATCAAGCGCTTTGGTCCCAACGTAAACCTTGGGAACATAGCGCCCCACGAGGCTCTGGCTCTCGAAGCTCTCCGCTGCGGTTTGCGCGGTGATACCCTGGAGTTTTGTCTTGAACATATGGCTTCAGCTCAACAGCCTATGTCCGCTGCAATGCTCGAGGTGCAGGGAGCCGAGGATGCTAACAAAGATTTCTAGCTGAGGCTTCCGCTTGATAAGGGGCGCCCTAGGGAGCGCCCCTTTGCTTACTTTGGTGTCTTATAGCCCAAAGGCACCTCGCAGATCTCAGCAGTAACCGGGTCGAGAGCAAACAGATAGCGCCTATCTACTTCCTTAATGGAAGTAAGGCCAAGCGCTCGCACTGCCAGTGCCATTTCCTCCGTACAGGACCGCAAATAGTTGGCCAGTGAACAACCACCACTGGTGGCATCATAGAGTTGAATGCCCTTACCGTTGTACCAGACGGCTTGGGTAGGTGGTTCAAAGGGAATGGCGTGGGTAACCTGGGTGTGAGTGATGGCGAAGAGGGCCATGGTCCCAATGGCAACCACGTCGGCTCCCAGAGCTAAAGCTTTCAGATAGTCGCCGGGGGTTTTTAGGCCACCGGAAATGATCAAGGTAACCCGACCTCTTAGTCGCTGCTGTTCAAACCACTTGCTGGCTCGCACTAGGGCATAAAGAGTAGGCAAACCAAAGTCGTCTTGTAATATGGGTGGCGAACCCTTTGTGGCACCGTTGGCTCCATCGAGGGTTATAAAATCCACGCCTGCCTCTACGGCAACTTGTAAGTCCTGTTCCAGGTGTTGACCCGCTGCCATTTTGACCCCGATGGGCACGCCTCCCGACTGTTCCCGCAGAGATTGCACCAACCTGCCTAGATCATCAGGACGATGGATACTGGGCTGACGAGCGTAGGAAACCAGTGGCTCCGAGGGTCCTAGACCAAACATGCGACGCAGACGTTCATCGAGATGCTCGGGCATCATCAACATACCGCTGCCCGCAGCCGCTCCTTGTCCCAGCTGAATCTCAATGGCATCGGAGGCCTGGTATATTTCCGGCCGTTTGGACCAGTCACCCCGGTTGTATTGAAAGATAAGCTTGTCGGCAGCCTTGCGTTCCGACTCTAACCACGGGCCTTGTCCCGTATTAGTAGCTGTGCCCACAGCGCTAGCTCCTAAAGCCAGAGCAATCTTAGCCTTTTCCGAGAGTGCCCAACCATAGGCCATACCAGAAACGATAATTGGTATATCAATGTGTAACGGCTTGGCCACTTTCGGTCCGATCACTGTCTCCATGGCTACGGGCACGTTTAGCTGGGTTGGCAGGGTGGCCAACTGGGCCGGGTCAAACATAAGGCCAGAGAAGTCCAGAACTCTCTTGGGCGAACCCAAAGGCCTTTCGATAGCGGCACCCACATGGGACCTGAGATTGGTTTCACCTATCGTGAGGAGTCCCGCCCGCGTAGCTGCCGAATAGAGCTCTAGCAGATTCTCTGAATACTCATCGGTCATCAGTATTTTAACAGCGTTTCTTACCAATCTACCGGCCATCTGTCTTCCTGCCAACAATAGACCGAAACTCCCAGCTGCAGCTCCGGCTCCAAAGGCCAGGGCACTGCTTACCCAATCTCGTCTAGCCTTGTCAACTAGCGGTAGCCTTGGAGTAAGAGCCGCCTTCTTCTTCCACATAGGGCCTCCGCCTCCCTATTTTCTTATTTGGTTATCCTATAGTGTTTATCGGCGGGAGGGATTTATGTATATCGGCGCTTTCGCGCCCTCTTGACTTGCACCGCTAGAAAAACAACGGTTATTCTATTGTTAGTTATGCTAGATGTGAGGTGTTGTAATTGGCTTTCCAGTGGCAGGCTAGGGTGACGGCTGCCGACCACGGTCGGCTACTAAGGGACGTGCTGAGAAGTAGACTGGGAATCTCTAGTCGAATGTTGATCGCACTAAAATATAGGGGACAGATCCTACTTAACGGCCAGCCCATCACGGTGCGCGCGCAATTACGGGAAGGCGATGTAATAGAGCTTTATCTGCCTGAGGAGGCAGAGGCTCGGGTGGTGGCAGAAGACCTACCTTTGAGTATAGTCTACGAAGACGAGGATCTACTGGTTGTGAACAAACCGCCGGGCCAGATAGTACACCCCATACCACCAGAACCTCAAGGAACCTTAGCCAATGCTATTGCCTGGCACTGGGAGAAAAATGATATATCCCGACCAGTGCGCATCATTACGCGCCTTGACCGGGATACAAGTGGCTTAGTCTTGGTTGCCAAGCATGCTTTGTCTCAGCACCTGCTGACACAGCATACAGAAATGATAGATAAATACTACTTGGCCCTAGTGGAGGGGACCCCCACACCTCTGGAGGGCACAATCAACGCACCAATATCCATCAACACTGCTAATCCGGTTACCCGGCTGGTGTCACCCAACGGAAGACCAGCCCAGACAGCCTACCGGGTGCTACGTTCAGGGGAAATATGCCTAGTGCAAGCGCGATTACTGACAGGACGCACTCACCAAATCCGGGTGCACTTTGCCTGGATAGGCCACCCCATACTGGGGGACCAACAATATGGCCATGGGTCCCCCCTCATACAGAGGCAAGCCCTGCACTGCCATGGATTGCGGCTGGTACACCCCCGCACGCAGCAGGAGTTGGACTTGTTGGCCCCTCTACCAGAAGACATGGGATTCCTACTCTAGTGACGTTATCATGAGCTTTGCATCTCTCTCATAGCTAAAGGGCAATCGGAGGCATGGTTCTGGCCGCAGAATAGGCAAATCTTCTGCCCTGTCGACAGCCGCATGGAATGACTAATAAAGGCCTGAATTCCACTTACCAGTTGCTCCCGTTCCTCGGGTGTCAACCCTTGCAGGACTTCTTGCAACACCCTATCGGTGCAGCCCGCCAGCTGTTCAACCACCTCACGACCGCTGGCACTGAGGTTGAGCAACGTATGGCGCCGATCGTGGGGCGAATCTTGCCGCTCTAACCAGCCTGCCACCTCTAAACGGTCTGCCATTTTGGTGGCGGCTGGGACGCTGGTGCCCAGAGCGCTAGCCAGACTAGAAATGTCACATTGGCCAGTGTGAACGGTAGCATGGGCCACATAGCGCAAAGCATTGTACTGAGCCGGCGACAAGTCGTGATTCGCCAAGTCGGTAGCCAATGCCTCGGCCAGCAGGTTCCTTAGCACCAGATGAAATACCCTCAACAAACGGGACTCTTGCAGCACAAGTACCCTCCTCCTTCCTATCGTTTCTAGTTCTACTTTCCTAGTGGTCTTCCCTGCCATAGAAAAAGACCTGCATCATCTGGATACAGGTCTTTTGAACTCTGCTGACAATTACTCGTTCTTCTTCTCTGTCGTCTGTTCCACCTTTACGCCCAAAGACTCCACCATAGCTGGGATGGCTCCTAGCAGTTTGGCAGCCTCTGTCGGGATCACCAGCTTGCTGCTGGGGCTCTGTCCCAACGCTTTGAGAGCTTCTACTCCTTGCAACATCACGTATTGGTCGGGTGTTAGACCGGCAGCCTGCACCAAGCGTAAACCCTCAGCCGTGGCCTGCTGTACCCGCACAATAGCCTCCGCTTGACCTTCAGCCTCCAGGATACGCACCTGCTTCTCTGCCTCTGCCGCCAAAATCTCTTTCTGCCTTTGAGCCTCTGCGTCTAAGATAATGGCCTGCTTGCGGCCTTCAGCAGTGAGCACCGCCGCTGCCTTCTCGCCTTCCGCCCGCAAAATCGCCTCGCGACGCTCGCGCTCTGCCCGCATCTGCTTCTCCATGGCATCTTGAATGTCGCGGGGTGGCGTGATGTTCTTCAGTTCCACCCGGTTAACCTTTATCCCCCATTTGTCGGTGGCTTCATCCAGAATGGCTCGCAGCTTAGTGTTCACTATATCTCTGGAGGTAAGAGTCTCGTCTAGATCTAGTTCACCAATGATGTTGCGCAAGGTGGTGGCTGTAAGGTATTCAATGGCCCCGTAGGGGTTAGATATCTCGTAAACAAAGCTGACCACGTCGGTTACCTGGAAATAGACCACTGTATCAATCTGCATAGTTACATTGTCTTTCGTTATTACCGGTTGGGGAGGAAAGTCAACCACCTGCTCCCGCAGGTCTACCACAGCACGAACCCGATCAATGAAAGGCACTGTGAAGTTTAGACCGCTATCTAGCACACGATGGAAACGACCCAGCCTTTCCACCACCACTTGTGTCGATTGCCGTACCACTCGAACGGCCGATCCCACAATAGCCAGAACAAAGATGATGAGAATGGGAAGAAGAGTAAGACCAATTACATTACCCACATCTACTGGCATCTGCTCAGTCCTCCTTTACTTTTACTACAGCCCGAACTCCCTCTATGCGTACCACTTCTACTAAAGTGTCCACTGGGATGGGCTCGCCCGTCAGGCTACGGGCAGTCCAAATCTCGCCGTCCACTTTTACCTGACCAACGCCCTCAGTGTTATCGATGGCAACAATAACACAACCGGGTCTACCAATTAGGCGATTGACGTTGGTCCGCAGCTTTTCTTCCGGGAAGCTCCTGCGTATGACCGGCCGCAACAGGAGTACGAAACAAACAGAAGCTACAATAAAGACTATGGTCTGCCAGATCCAATCGGCTATCAAGAGTGACGACAAAGCTGCAACTAGGGCCCCCAAACCAAAGAGTGAGGAGAAGAAGCTGACCGTTGCCAACTCAACGGCACCAAAGGCTAAGGCGATTAATACCCAGATAACCCAGTTTGGCATTTTCCCACCCCCTTCAATACTTACTACGTCTGAAAGGTCTACAAGTTTCATTAGTCTCTGGTTATTCTTCTGCAATATTATTACAAATCTGTAACCAAAGATCCCCGCTGCAACACTCTCTTAGCTTTGTGTCATCATAGCCTTTGCCGGCTAGGAAAGGATTACCATGTAGTAGCTCCAACTGTTCCTGCTCCCTTTCGAACTCATCCATGGTAAGAGCACCACTGCGATAGCGTCGATACAGAGACTCTTGTAACTGTCGTTCTTGCCAGTGGCGCGCGACCACTCCCTCTTCCAACAAGCGTTGCCGCAAGGCCGCTTCCCCCATGAGCAAAACGGCTGCACGCAGCTTCTCCAGCCGCTCGGTCATTGGTGTACAGAGGTAAAGCCGACAAATGAGGGCCCGGTTAACATAGACCGTGCAGCAGTCATCGACTAGGAAAGGGCACGGACGTCGCTTGAACTCGGGAAAGGGCAGATCGGAATGACAAGACAAGTAGCTATGGGCAAAATCACGGAGGCTAAGACCTAGATGGGCGGATAGACGCTCGGCTGCCACCAGGTCCACCACTATGGAGTTGTATTTGCAGCAGTTGTTAACACAGCCGCGACAAACACCATAACGTTGTTTATGGTAGGGTTTAATAATGGTAGAATCATCGGCGGGCTGTTGAAGAGCTTGAATCAGGTCGGCGACGGTGGCATCCTGGTTGGCAATAACCACATCGAGACCGACTTCTCCTTCAATTTCACATGGTATCAACTTCACTGCCATGCTTTCACCGCCATCACTTCATTAGGGACAAGCAATCTATATACTATAGTAACAGATTCCAGCGTAGAACGTAATGATGAGGGGAAGGAGAGCAATCGGCTAAAGAGAATAGAGCTTACGAGGAGGTATGCCGAGTGTTCCACAATGCAATGCCCTCACCCCCGCCTCTTTTCAGTTTAGCCTTTGCGTTGGTCCTAATGGTCTTTGCCTATATCATCATCAGTCACATAGCCGAGTGGGCCAAAAACCAAGCCAGCGAGGCACACATGCGAGATGTGCGGGTAGTAGCCAAACGTACCAGCGTTCATGGTCACAGCTACGCCCATACCACCTACTATGTTACCTTTGAGTTCCTCGACGACGGTAGTCGCTTGGAGCTGCGGGTACCGGACCGACACTTTGGACTCATGGCGGAAGGCGATTTGGGAATACTTAGCTATCAAGGCACCCAGTTTAACGCTTTCGAGCGTACCAAGAATAGGGAGGTTTATCGATGATCCAGAAATACGAGCCAGGATATGTCTATCAGCTGCCCTTACCACGCAATGGCGACCTATTAGAGGAAATTGAGAAGGCGGTTAGACAGCAGTTGGTTGATGCTGGAACATTACAGTTCATCGGGGCTGTCTATGAAGCCCGTGTGGGCTTTTTCGATGTGGAAACCGGCGAGTATGTGACTACTGAGGTTAACGAGTTCGCCGAAATAGCTAGCGGCATGGGTACCATTTCCCAACGGGACGGGGAAACAGCTGTACATGTGCACGTAGTGCTGGCAGGCAAGAGTGGTCGCATCTATGCGGGCCACCTCTTCCCTGGTAGCCGTATTTTCGTTACGGAGCTTACCATTTTTGACCTAGACGGCACCCCGCAGGAACGCAAACTGGATCCAGAAACCGGCCTCTACCTGTGGTAGTGTGACAAATCCGCTACTTCCTGGGCCATTGCAGGTATGGGGGTCGACTTGTGACCTCCATAGTGGTTCTTTTCAACAACAGAGGAGGTGATTCTCATGCCCGGATTCGGAACAGACCCGTTTGCTCTCTTTAGCCTCTTCTTTTTTGTGGCCCTCGCCTTTATTGTCTTTTCTATTGCCAGTAAAATTGCAGAATGGAGCAAAAATCAAGTCAGTGACGTAAGGATGCGTAACGTACGGGTTGTAGCCAAACGCACCTATGTGCACCGCCGCAGTGGCACCACCCACATACACCACCATTCTACAAGCCAGGGGGTGTACCATAGTCATCCTATCCACACCAGCGGCCACGCATATACCGCCTATTACATTACCTTCGAGTTCCTCGACGATGGCGAACGCCTAGAACTGCGCGTGCCTGACAAACAGTATGGCCTCATCGCCGAAGGCGACTATGGCATACTCAACTACCAGGGCACCCAGTTCAATGCCTTTGAACGCACAACCAACCCAGAAACTTATAGGAATTACGGCTAAAAGTATGTAGGCACGCCGCTTGGCGTGCCTTATACCATATATTTATGCAACTTAGGAAAGAGGCTTTCCGTAGTGCTCAGCCACAATCAAGTCAACGAACTCAAAGTTCACCGTATCTACTAGTCCTCGGTTTGTAAGTCGCAACTCTGGCAATACTGGCAGTGCCAAAAGGGCCATTGTCATAAAAGGCGATACCAGTTGGCAGCCCAAGGCCTTCCATGCCTTGTCCAACTCGGCAACGGCAGCAGCCACTTCGTCCAGTGGCCGATCCGACATGAGACCGGCTATGGGCAGCGGCAACAAGGCCAACACCTGGCCGTCACGCACCACCGCCATACCCCCACCAACTTCCCACAGCTTATTACCGGCAAGGGCCATGTCCTCATCGTTGGTACCTATAATAAGTAGGTTATGGCTATCATGAGCCACCGTAGAGGCCACTGCGCCCCCCTTTAGCTGAAAGCCTTGCACAAACCCGAGCCCCATTGTCCCGGTTGCACGGTGGCGCTCCACTACGGCTACCTTGGCCACGTCTTGGCTAAAGTCATTTTGCACGAATCCATCCTCCACTGGCAGTACCAGTTGTTTGGCAATCGTCCCCACCTTGGCCTCCATAATCTGCATAACACGTGCAATAACACTGGTTACGTGTGGATTGGAGGCTGGGATGGCAAAGTCGATGGGCATCAGTTCAGCAGCTAAGCGCACCGATTGTCGAGCAAAACTGGGGTACAGGAACTCGGGGCTGTTAGCCAACATGCTCCCCTGCTGTGCCACCAGCTGCCCATTGATGAGCACCTGTTCTACTCTTACTCTGGTCAAGTCGGAGAGCAGTAGAATATCCGCGAACTTCCCGGGAGCTACACCACCGAGGTCCCGAGACATGCCAAAACATTCTGCTACGTTCAGCGTAACCATTTGGATAGCGGTGATAGGACTTATGCCTTCCTCTATGGCCCGCCGAACGATGTGATCCAGATGGCCCTGCTTGATCAAGGTGTGGGGATGGGTATCATCGGAAACCAGAGTAGCTAGGCGGGTATCTATACGGTGTTGGGTAATGCTACGAGCCACCTCTTTCAAGTCATGCCAAGCCGAGCCTTCTCGCAACTGGGCATACATGCCTAGGCGCATTTTGGCCAGTGCATCTTCCATGCGTACCGACTCGTGGTCGCAACGAATTCCGGCGGCTATATAAGCCACTAGGGCACGGCCAGTGTCGGGCAGTGAAAAGTGACCGGTTACGGTCTTATTGGCAGTCAAAGTGGCCTGCAATTCGCTGTGCATTTGCTTATCGCCAAAGATAACTCCGGGGAAGTTCATCAACTCCCCTAGAGCCACCACTTCTTCCCACGCCATCGCTTCCCGTACTTCCTCGGGACCAATAGAGGCCCCCGTATCTTCAAAACCGGGTGCCGCTGGTACACAGGACGGCATAGCCACAAAGACTCGCAGAGGAACATGTTTGCTTTCCTCTATCATAAGGCGAATACCGGGAAGGCCCAGCACGTTGGCAATCTCATGGGGATCCATGTAAATGGCGGTAGTACCATGTGGAACCACAGCCTTAGCGTACTCGCTCACAGTGATCATGCTGCTTTCAATGTGAATATGCCCATCCATGAAGCCGGGCGTAATGTAATGGTCAGTAGCATCGATCACCTGGGTTGTCTCACCTATAGCATGGCTAGCATCTTCACCCACGTAGGCTATACGTCCATGGGTAATGGCCACGTCGATACCGTTTTGAATCTCGCCGGTGAGGACATTCACTAGGCGTCCGTTCTTAATCACGACATCGGCCGGTTCACGGCCCATGGCCACCGCCACAAGATGTTCGGTCACTTGGGCTAATTGGTAACGCTGATGCACTATTTTGACCTCCATTCGCCGTTAATTATGGTGAAAGACTAGACTGTTTCAACGAGGCTTAACTGTTCATAACCGCAGCCATGACCATACAGGGGGCTTGGCTCGCGAGCAGGTAAATAGTATACGGGAACTGAGAGACCGGCCTGCCTCAGTGAACTCCTAATGACAGCACAGGCTAGCTGGGGTCGATTGCACTCCTCGCTCAGATGGGCTAGCCATACACCCTTGGCCGCCCCAGCCAGACGCATTAAGGCCTGCGCCGCCTGTTCATTGGACAAGTGGCCGTGGGGACCCAGCACCCGCTGCTTCAGCGACCAAGGCCGGGCCGAGCCTTCTTCCATTTCCACATCGTGATTGGCCTCAAAGATGTAATAGTCGCAACCCTGCAGGTCAGCCAATAGTTGATCCGTATAGGTACCTAGGTCGGTCACTAGCGCCAACCGCTCCCTTTGGCCGGCAACGGTGAAGCAAACGGCTCCGGCCGCATCATGCTGTTTGGCGTGGGCAGTAATCGTAAGGTCCCCGATTTGTACCGACTGGCTGGGTTCCAGCCGATGGCAAGCACCATGGTCCAGTTCCCCACAACCGCAGCGAAGCAGCTCACGCCATGTACCGGTACTGGCATACGTACGCAGACCGTAGCGGGTAGCAAAGGGCTTCTTAATCAGGTAGGAGGCTACATGGTCGCGGTGAGCATGGGTTAGGAAAATACCCCCAATCTGCCGGGGGTTAATACCTACTTCTCTTAAGTTACTCTCCAGCCGCCGCAGAGGCACACCTGCATCGATAAGGATAGAGGTACCGTCGGAACTCTGAATGAAATAGCAGTTGCCAGCACTACTACTAGCAAAGGAACAGAATCTTAGGCTCAAGGGACTAGTCCTTTCTACATGTGATACAAACTGCTGCCTACTTGGCTAAGGCGCGCCAAAAGTATAACTATATCTATTCGCACACGGACGCCAAATCCCTGCTCCTTGTTGAGCAGATTTACAGACTTGAAGCTCCCAAGGCCTGGGGCAGTAACCCTTAGGCGTAACGCACTGTGCCCAAGGAAAGCCCGCAGGCTTTTCCTTGCCGCCTAATATGACCAAAGCCAACCAATACTATAGGAAAAGAGGCTGTCGTAAGACAGCCCTTACTTCTTGTAAACGGGCAATGGGCATACTGGAATGCAGTACCCAACCTCTGATAGGATAAGCTCGGTTCGCTATGGGCAGCAATGGCCCCACTCTGTGCAAGCTTGGCAGCCTGCAGATAAATGTGAATTTATCTTTGGTGCAACCTCCAAGCAGCTCGGCCCTTTGTCGCTGCCAGCTCCTTTGATTATTGGGCCCAACATGCTGTGGGGATGACCAGCGGCCCGTAATGTGGTTTGAGCTGGTGCGACAATCCCTTTAGATCAGAACTGTAGCCGCTCCAGCAGATAGGCTAGAAGATCGGCCATGGGCAGACGGACCTGCTCCATACTGTCGCGTTCCCGCACAGTAACGGCGTGGTCCTCTAAAGAATCAAAGTCAAAGGTGACACAGAAGGGCGTACCGATCTCATCTTGCCGACGATAGCGCTTACCAATACTGCCCGCTTCGTCGTAATCGCAGACCATATGACGGCGCAGAAGATCGTAAAGCTCCCGTGCTGGTTCCGCCAGTTTCTTGCTCAGCGGCAAGACAGCCACCTTAATGGGTGCCAGAGCCGGATGCAAGTGCAATACGGTGCGCACATCACCAGGTGCAATCTCCTCCTCTTCATAGGCATCAACTAAGAAGGTGAGGAGCAAACGTTCAACGCCCACTGAAGGCTCAATGCAATAGGGTATGTAACGCTCATTGGTCTCCGGATCCAGATAAGTTAAGTCTTCCCCGGAGACTTCTTGGTGGGCTTTCAAGTCAAAATCGGTGCGATCGGCGATGCCCCACAGTTCACCCCAGCCGAAGGGGAAAAGGTACTCGAAGTCGGTGGTAGCCCGGCTGTAATGGGATAGCTCCTCCGGCGAATGATCGCGCAGTCGCAAATAATCCTCACGCAAACCTAAGGATAGGAGCCAGTTCTTACAGAAGGTACGCCAATAGTCAAACCAATGCAGGGATTCCTCTGGCTTGCAGAAGAATTCCAGCTCCATCTGCTCAAACTCCCGGGTACGGAATATAAAGTTGCCGGGAGTGATCTCGTTGCGGAATGACTTACCGATTTGACCGATGCCAAAGGGCAGTTTCTTGCGCGTGGTGCGCTGGATGTGCTTGAAGTTAACGAAAATTCCTTGGGCCGTTTCCGGGCGCAGGTAAACCACCGCTTGGGAGTCCTCCGTCACTCCTTGGAAAGTCTTGAACATGAGGTTGAATTGACGGATATCGGTGAAATTGGTGGCACCGCATTTGGGACAGGGAATCTTCTTCTCGTCGATTAGGGCCTTCAGCTCTTTATTGTCCAAACCTTCCACCGCTACTGTTTCACCCTGCTCTGTGGCCCAGCCTTCAATAAGATGATCGGCCCGGAAGCGGGAGCGACACTCACGGCAGTCCAACAGTGGATCAGCAAAGTTGCCTAAGTGCCCGGACGCCACCCAAGTCTGGGGATTCATGAGAATGGAGGCATCCACGCCCACATTATAGGGTGATTCCTGCACGAATTTCTTCCACCAAGCCTGCTTGATGTTGTTCTTAAGTTCCACCCCTAGAGGCCCATAGTCCCAGGTGTTGGCCAGACCGCCGTAGATCTCTGAACCGGGGAAAATGAAACCCCGCGACTTGCAGAGGGCGACCAGCTTTTCCATTGTTACTCTTTCAGCCATTGACAACTCCTCCTCGCAAACTCTTGGGCGACTGCCCAGTCAAAAATAAACAGGCCATCATCCCCAAAGGGACGAAAGGCCTGTGCTTCCGCGGTTCCACCCTTGTTGACCTGCCGCTGTCAGAGGCAAGCCCACCTTAATTATATGAGACTCCAGGGCGCCACTCTATCCCGCTTGCCGCCAGGCTTCCACCATCCCCGGCTCGCTAGGGCAAGTTCTGTGGGCTAAAGCCTCCCCTTCCCCGTCTCCTATGTAGTTATTGGCTAAATATTAGCAGCCTGGGGGATCGAAGTCAAGGGCTAACGCTCTTACAGCTTGTACACACGAAAACCCACATCAAGGTCTGCTTCCTTATAGTGGGAGACCAGCAGGTCCCCAGCCCGCCGGATACGTTCTTTCCCGATTTCACTGATATTCGTATAGCCGGCCATATAAGCTGCACTACGCTTGCCGGTCGGCTCCGGCCATTGCACCATAATAAAACGGCGCCTGCTGCCGGTCTCGGCGTTGAGCTCCATCACCGCATGGGCTGTGGTGGCAGAACCAGAAAAGAAATCTAGAACTACTGCTTCGGGCCCGATACCGCTCATGAGTATAAGTCGCTTTATCAGTTCCACCGGCTTAGGATAGTCAAAAACCTTGCGGCCGAAGAGTTGCTTAAGTAAAGGCGCTCCGCTGCTCACCCCAATGTCATCAATCCAAGTGGTGAACTTCTTGGTAGCAGGACCAGTGGCAGGTGCATAAACCTTCTCATAGGCCACGTAGCCGTGCTCGGTCTTGACGAACTCCACATTACCCTTAGCCAGCTCCCTTTCCATGCGGGCCCGCCCCCAACGCCAACAGCCTTCTTCCGTAGGCGACAACATGGGGTAAACCGGTGTGTTGTCAGGTGCGAGAATGGGGTAATACAAGTTGGGTCGATCACTACGCCGACTATTAGCCCCCCACTTGCGCAGTAGCCGGGTTTTATAGTAACGCTGTTTTACCGGGTCAAACTTGGGGTAGATTTCACCTTGCTTGACCTGCTGGCCAGCTTGAAACTTAGACGTGTTCTTGGCATAACACAGGATGTACTCATGCACAGCAGCAAAATGCCGACTGTCTTGGCGTCCTCCCCTACCCTTCCAACAAATCTGAGCCACAAAGTTCTGCTGGCCGAAGACTTCCTGGCCCAACAGGCGCAGGTTGACCAATTCATTGTCATCGATACTGATGAAGATGACACCTTGCTCGCGCAGGAGCTGACGGGCAAGTTGCAAGCGCGGGAGCATCATTTGCCGCCAGTCATGGGATTTTGGGAAGCTATCGTTATATACAAAACCCTTGCCCCTATTGTAAGGGGGATCAATGTAGATCATATCGATGGAGTTGGCATGGCTGGCCACGAGACGCTGCAAAACTGCCAGGTTGTCACCTTCCAGATAGAGATTGCGGGTGGTGTTCCACTCCTTACTCTCCTGTCGACAAGGCAAGAATACCTGCTCTAGAGAATCTGGGCAGCCCAAAGAGGCGGGTTGTTTCCCCGCCCGACAAGCCCCCTTCTGTTCCGCAACTAACTCAGATCTCTCCATCCCATTTCCCAGCCTCACTTCTAGAGACTGCCTTGCTAACCAAAAAAGCCCAAATGCTCCGCCAAAATCTTAGAACCGATCAGAATCAACATGATGCCTCCGATCAACTCGGCCTTCGTCTTGACGCCGGAGCCAAATATGTTTCCTACCTTAACACCGAGCATAGACAAGGTGAAAGTGGTTGTCCCAATCAACACTACCGGCTGCAGAATACTTATTTGGAGGAAAGCCAACGATACCCCAACCGCTAGGGCATCGATGCTGGTGGCCACAGCCAGAGGTAACATGGCCCCCGGTTTGAGCGAAGCCTCCCGCCTCTCCGGACGCTTCCCACCGGGACACTCCCGATCCTTGCAGGTTCCGGCTGGACACTCTCGGTCGGGGCAACCTTCTCGATCAAAACTCTCGCCGATCATTCTCGCCCCCAGGAAAGCCAGTAAACCGAAGGCAATCCAGTGATCATAGGTGATAACATACCTGGCGAAACGGGTGGCTATTAAGTAGCCGACAAGCGGCATTATAGCTTGAAAAACACCAAAGTACAGTCCCACTATGCTAGCCTTTCTCACAGTAACCTTTCGCATGGTCAACCCGGTACAGATCGCCACAGCTACCGCATCCATCGAAAGCCCGACCGCGAGAGCAAGCGTTTCAAACAAACCCATTCGCCTATATCCTCCGTAGCAGCATGCAGTTAATGGGGCCGCATTTGAGCCCACCTCCATCGGTCGGGGCGGCTCAGCAACGGGTTCTAAACCGTCCAGGACAACCCATCGTACAGGCAATATAACATAGAGCCTCGAGAGTGTCAATTTACTCCCCCGAGGCCTCTTATTACGTTGTGCCCTGTTGAGACTGTAGGAATATCGGAAACTAGGTTCTCACTATGGTACGGCGGGAGCCTGCTCGGCCGCTTGTCGCTGCTCTTCTTTGGCTCAGCCGCTCTACTTATTGTTGGACCAAACGCGCTATGCGTGTACCTGCGGCTCTATAGCAATATCCGCTCAGAGTACTTGAAAACCTTAGTCGACAACCCCACATTTCTTGCTATTGCTTTACAAAACGCACATGGCGCATGCGCATACTGCTTATTCCAAAGCCTCTAATCTCACCGCCGTCACGCTCAAACCGCAACTCAAAGCCGGGCAGAGTACGCTGCAGGAATCGGTCTGGTCCAAAGGGCACAAGGGCCGTATCGGACAAGCGCTGATGGGTGACCACCAGTTCCTTGTCTCGAAGTTCAACGGTGTAGGTGGTATCCAGTTCCGGGCTGTAATAAGTACCCTCATAGGCGGCCAGCTCAGTCAGAGTGAGCTCTTCCTCTGGTAATCGCTTGGATATCATGTTAATATCCCACTGCTCCCAAGTGCACTGCGGGTGGCCGTTCTCGTCCTTGCCAAAGGTGACCCGAGCTTGCTTGGTCTCATACTTCGCTCCCTCCATATGCCGCAACACTTGCGGATCCTGACCCTCGAACTGGGCCACCAGCTGTTCTCCATCTTGGCGAATAGCTAGCTTCTTGCCAAAAAGGTGTACCAAGTAGGTGCCCACATACTCGGCGGGGGTGGGTTCCTGGCTTTCCGGCTCTGGCTTAACAGCCACATCGGCTAGGATTATCTCCGCTACCCGACGCGCCAAATCTCTTGGCACAGCGGTGGCATAGTTGGCCAGAATGATAACCCCTAGGCCGTAGGGCTCTACTCGTCCGCACCAGCTGCGGAATCCGGCATCGGCTCCCGTATGCCCGATTTCTTGCCAGCCCATGTACTCAGCAAACACAAGTCCAAAACCATAGGGGATTTCTTCCCCGTTTTTCAACACATAACGCTGGTGCATCAGGTCCATAACCTGGCGACCACCGACTTTCGCATGTTTAAAGTTGGCCAGCCACTTACTGAGATCGCGGGCGGTGGTAAAGAGACTGGTGGCACCCACATTGGCGTAACTAAGCACACTCTTCTTCCAGCCACCGGCTAGATCGGGCTTGTAGGAGTAGGCCCTGTTTCTTACAATCTCCTCGTGGTCATCATGAAAATGGGTGTTAGTCATACCTAGGGGCTGAAAGATCCGCTCCTGGGCGAACTCACGCAAAGTCTGACCGCTGACCCGCCGCACGATCTCGGCCATCAGTGTATACCCACTGTTGCAATAGAGGAACTCAGTACCAGGCTCAAAGTTAAGTTCTCGTTGACGGAAGACCATTTTGAGCAGATGCTCGGTAGTGATCACATCGTCCATGCGCCAGCCAGCGGCCCGCACCAGTTCCCAATGATCCCGTAGACCACTGACATGATGGACTAAATGTCTAACCGTAATCAAATGGCCGAAGTCGGCCAGTTCCGGCACATACTGTCGCACGCTGGCATCCAGATCAATGCGGCCATCGGCGGCCAGTAGAGCTATGGCCATGGCAGTAAACTGTTTGGAAACGGAAGCCACGTGGAATACGGTGTCGGGGGTAATGGGTATGTCATACTCCAATTGGGCATAGCCATAACCCCGCTCGTAGACTATTTCGTTGCTCTGCGTGATGACCAGCGCACATCCAGGCGAGGCGGGCCGATCGTAGGGGGCAAGGATAGTGTCAATCTGCCTGACTAGGTTGGGATTGAGTTTGTTGGTCATAAAGTCTAACACTCCTAACTTAGAGCTTATGCATCCCTATCTTCTCGCTGCTGACGAGTACTCCTGCCCCGCACATACACAGCAGGAAAATTCGGAAGGGAGCACAATGCCTGCTAACGCGGCACGCTCCCCAGCCTACTTACGGATAAATATACTCCTGTGGTGGCTTTTCCACTTTTCGTACCTGAAACACTTCCAAATAGGGCATTTCAATAACCGTCTTCTCGGCTCCGTTATAATAGGGCAGTTTTCCTATAGTACCGCGTACGGTGATCCACTGCCCCGGCACCAGGCTGTTGCGTTCCGGATAGCGGCATAGCAAGCCGGCCATTTGGGCATCGGCGGCACAGCAGGTCATTATTAGCCTAGCCAGAACAAAATCCTGAGGACCGAGGACCGGATCAATGTAGACAAAGCCGAGCATCTCCACTTCTCGGCCCACGTACGTATCGGTGTTAGACCATAGGGCGTCCATGATACTGATGAAGTTTTCATCGTCTATGACGATGGTTTGGTCCTGGGCGAGGGCCGGTAAGGGCCGTTGCTCCTCATTTAGATTGGCAACAGGCCCCCTTAACACACCAAATAGCCCCTTCTGGCTAAGTATCTCTGGCGTAAGCATTTGCGGTGGGTACATCAATGCCAGGAGCAAGGGGAGCAAGAACAGTATATGCCCCCAGCTTATAGGACTATAGGTTTCAGAAGACCGGACCTGTCGCCAAGTGCTAACGCTTAGTAAGAGCAACATAACCACAGCAAGTGCTAAGGCCTTTTCCATGCGGGGATGTATGAACAAAGCCAGTTTCGAACTTAGGAAAAGGTAAAGAATACTCAGGGCGGCTAGGCCCAGCAGTAGGCTCCAGAGAAGAGCACCCGCATTTGCTCGTCGCATGACTCCATCCCCCCCATCAGAAGCCAAAGCAATTGGCCAGCAACCCTAGGGCAAGAACGGCTGCGAACGTGGTGGCAGCCAGCCGGCGCACGAAGGTGCCGGAAAAGGCATCGGTAAGTAGTAGAGTTCCTTTCAGGTCCAGCATGGGACCCAATACCAGAAAGGCCAAAATGGAACCTCCTGTGAAGTGACCGACAAAAGTACGGGCGATGAAGGCGTCCGCTTCCGAACACAGGGAAAGCCCGTAGGCCAGAAACATAAGAGCAACAACGGAAAGCAGATTGCTTTGCCCAACAGCCGCCAACCATTGACGTGGCAACAGGGTTTGCAGAGCCGCTGAGAGGGCGGCTCCAATGATCAGATAACGGCCTACACCAAAGAACTCTTCGCTAGTATGTTCCAGAAGACGTCTCACAGCGGTTAAGCCACCATTAGCTGGCGGTCTGTTGTGGCTGTGGCCGTGTTCCCACTCTTCCGTTTCATGGAAGCGAGTGTTCCGGGCCGGATAATGATCTTTGAGCCGCGATCCCAAGTAATCACCAACAAACACGGCTACTAGAAAACCGCAGAGGGCACGCAGCAGAACCACGCCCCAAGCTCCAGCGAAGGCGTAGTAGGTGGATGCCAGAACGATGGGATTAACAATGGGTACTGCCAGCAAGAAGGCCACTGCCATGCCTAATGGTACCCCTTTGCGCACTAAGCTACGAGTGATCGGAACTATGGCACATTCGCAGACAGGTACCAGAAAGCCCAGAAGGGCAGCGGCACAAATTCCCAGCTGGGGGTTCTTAGGCAGCATATGAGCCACAGCATCCGCATTCAAATGCAGATGTACTAACGAAGAGATCAGTGCTCCCAACAACACAAAGGGCAGTGCCTCCAACAAGATACCGAGAAACATCATGGTAAAACCCTGAAGGAAGCCGGCCCTCGCAGAGCCAATCCACACTAGGCCTGACCCCAGCAAAACTAGCATTAACAACACCCAAAACCCATTCCGGGTAACATGTAGAGCACGATCTTCTCTCAGCCGCATCAGGTCTCCCTCCTTGTCTCTTCTTTATGTCTATGCCAAGTTGTCCTGACTAAAAACAGCAATTAGAGCAAAGAGTAGACCCATGATGGATACACTAAAGCAGCTTAACGAGACCTTAAGAATGCCTTAATCTAACCTTAACTCGCCCACAAATAGGGGTTGCTACAATGTTGCTGTAAATCTATGCGGCGGGAGGTTTCTTACATGTCGGCATATCTACCATTAGCTTTTGGGCTGGTGGGCGGACTGGGTCTATTTCTCTATGGTATGCAGCTAATGGCCGATGGCTTACAGAAGATCGCCGGAGACCGGCTGCGACGGATACTCGAAATCCTAACCAGCACGCCAATAGTTGGGGTCTTAGTTGGTGCTGGCGTCACCATGCTGATCCAAAGTAGCAGCGCCACCACCGTGATGGTTGTGGGCTTTGTAAATGCCGGTCTATTAACCCTTAAACAGGCAGTTTCGCTAATCATGGGTGCCAACATCGGTACCACGGTGACGGCTTTCATGGTTTCGCTTAAGCTGACTGACTTAGCTTTGCCGGCCATCGGCATCGGTTTCCTGCTGACTCTTCTTAGCAAGAGAAAGAACCAGCGGTTTATCGGCCAAGCAGTTCTTGGCTTTGGCTTGCTTTTCCTAGGCATGAAGGTCATGGGTGACACCATGCAGCCACTAAAAGACAGTTCGGCTTTCACCCACGCGGTTTTAAGCCTCAGTCGCAACCCTTTGCTAGGAATGCTGGCCGGCATGGTCCTAACAGCTATCATCCAGAGCAGTAGCGCCGTCACCGGTTTGGTTGTTACCTTAGCCGCAGAAGGCCTCATTGATCTGAACTTGGGTGTGGCTGTCACTTTGGGCAGCAACATTGGTACCTGCGTTACCGCCCTCCTGGCATCCATCGGCACCCAGCTGGTGGCCAAACGGGCTGCGGTAGCCCACTTGCTCTTCAACGTCATTGGTGCAATCATCTTCATATCCTATTTCCGCCCCTTCGTGGCCTTTGTGGCTGCCACCCACCCCTTCCTGGAGCGGCAGGTGGCCAACGCCCATATAATCTTCAACACAACCAATACACTCCTGCTTCTACCCTTTATTAACCTCTTTACCCGCCTAGTTGAGATTTTGACGCCGGGTGAAGTTAGTACCGAGCATATGGGGCCCATGTATTTGGTTGAGAATCTAATGAAAACGCCGTCGGTAGCCCTCGGTCAAGCGAGGCGCGAACTGGTGCGGATGGGAAAGCTGTCCCTAGCCATGCTAGCAGAGGTATATACAGCTTTTGCCCATGGCAGTACGGAAGGGCTGGAAGCGGCAGCGAAGAAGGAAGAGACTATTAACCGCCTAGAGCACGCGGTAGTCGAGTACTTGGCTCGTTTGTCACAAGAGTCGTTGACTAGTGAGCAATCGGGCAGGTTATCAACTTTGCTCAGCGTCTCCAGTGACATAGAACGCATCGGAGATCTGGCTGAGAATATTGGGGAACTGGCCGAATACCGAGCCGAACACCGTTTGCCATTCTCCGAAGAGGCAACGAAAGAAATGCAATCCATGTACGAAAAAGTCTACACCCTGGCGGAGGAAGCCATAAACTTGTTGGAGACAGAGGATATCAGGCGGGCCACCAGTTTGCTAGCTGATGAAAGCGAAGTCGATGAACTGGAAAAGACTCTGCGCTTACGGCATATTCACCGCCTTAACTCGGGTAGCTGTTTCCCCGCATCGGGAATCATCTTTCTCGATCTCATTTCCAATCTGGAAAGGGTGGCTGATCACGCCACCAACGTCATTGAAGCGATGGCCGGCATTCCATCGGACGAGAGCGTTGGTGGTTGACAGAACGGAAGGTATAATCCCCTTGCTACGCGAATATAGCAAGGGGATTATCGCTGTAGAGGAGGCTTCTGCCTTGAAGCAAATGAAGAAATTGGTGATGCTATTTCTGTGCCTATTATTGTTGGTTAGCAACATACCGATACCGCGGCTAGCCGCCAGCAGCCAAGAGCAAGAGTTGTATTTCACTCTGCTACATACCAATGATGAACACTCGGGCCTGCTGCCGTCACCCTTGATTGACTTCGACCCGACCGCCCCACAGGGGGCTACGGGAGGTTTTGCCCGCCTAGCCAGCAGCGTGAAAGCCATCCGGGCTCGCAAACAGGCGGAAGCAGAACCGGTTGTATTGGTCTCCTCTGGTGACTTCCTCACCGGTTCACCTTTTGCTTGGTTGGCACTGGAGCAAAAGGCACCCGAGTTAGGCCTAATGCTGGAACTGGGCTACGATGCCATTACTCTGGGTAACCATGAATTCGACTACGGCACCGACGTCCTTGCTGACTACTTGCGGGCTGCTGGTTACCCTCAGGCGGGGAGTAAGACTCCCATTATCGCCAGCAACATGCTTGTCCCAGCCGAACACCCGCTAACAGAAGTGGGCATACAGAAGACCTACATCAAGGAACTGGACAATGATTTACGTATTGGGCTCTTCGCCATCTTAGGCAAGGATGCGGCTGAGTACACCCCCTATGCCGCGCCTATCACTTTTAGCGAGCAAACGGAGGCTGCGCGTAACGCTGTGGCAGAGCTGCAGGCAGCCGGTGCGGATATAATCATCGCCCTCTCCCACAGTGGGGAAATGGAAGAGGCTGCGCTAGCAGCTGCCGTGCCTGGCATTGACATTATTGTCGGTGGACACACCCACAAGGCCTTGGAACAACCCATAATTGTCGGCGAAACCATCATCGCTCAAGCCGGAACCCAACTCTCTCATTTGGGTGTATTGGAAATAGCATTCAATAGAGCCAGTGGTAAAGTAAGCCTACGCAACGAACGCAATGGCCAACCTTTCCTACTGCCTTTGGATACCAGTATCCCCTTTGATCCGGTTTATGCCAAAAGAATCGACCAACTGGCTCAAGAGTTGGACCGCATGCTCCAACGCTTGACCGATGGCCGTTTCCCGCATATGAACCAAACCATACTGCATACTGCTTTTACGGTAAGCAACAAGCCCGAGCTGGCCGAATCCGCTTTCGGCAACTTTGTTACCGATGCCATGCGCTTGATAGGCGAAAGAGTTACGGGGGAGAAGGTGGACTTTGCCTTTCAGGCCAACGGAGTAATCCGCGGCGGCCTGGAACCCGGCACTCTGCCTGGACGAGAAGGGCAAGTGGCCCTCTTCGACCTAGTTAACCAAGTGGGCATGGGTTCGGGCCCCGACGGCCAGCCCGGTTACCCGTTGGTTTCCATCTACTTCACCGGCGAAGAAGTGCGGCGTATCCTTGAAATAGACGCTTTGCTGCCGCTACTCAAAGGAGATGCCTTCTTCTTGCAGACCTCTGGACTGCGCATGGAGTATGATCCGGAAAGGGCCATTCTAGCCTGGTTGCCAATCAAGAACATACCTATCCCCACCACCCGAGCAGTAATGAAAGCGGAGCGCTATAAGGGTAGTGGCGTACAGATCAATGAAAGCTCCGACTGGGTACCCCTGCATCGCGGCGATCAGCAACTGTATCATGTGGTTTCCGACTACTATCTGGCCGCCTTCTTACCAATGGTGGGGGACCTGCTGCCCAGTTTAGGACTGGTGATGAAAGATAAGAACGGCAACCCGGTAACTGTAGAAGACTGTATCGTTTACCGTGATGACCATGAGTTCAAAGTGTGGCAGGCGGTTCTAGAGTATGCAGCCAGCTTGCCACCGGGAGAGAAAGGCATACCCGAGGTACCCTCCTACTATGCCATGACTAATAACCGCATCGTAACAGTAAGAACTCTCCCCATCTGGCTAATGCCACTGGTAATCATTCTGGCGGTGTTTGTGCTCCTGTATTTCTGGTTACGCCGCCGTCGGCAGCGGCGTCCAGCTCGCCCATAGATAATAAGGGGGCTGTTGCGTGATCTGCACCCCAAATGTTGGACAGATTATTAAGTAGCAGCTTCGAAGGAATGAGTCCGGTATTCAACTGGGCTCATTCCTTTTAGCTTCAGCTTAATTCGTCGATGGTTGTAGTAATCTATGTACTTTTCCAGCTGCTCTCGGAAGTCTTCAACGGATTCGAAGCTTTGGAGATAGAGTAATTCGGATTTGAGTAGT
>JAKOXL010000018.1 GCA_029781045.1 Bacillota bacterium
CATCTAAGCGTGAAGTCCCCCTCAAGATAAGATCTCCCACTAGGATAACTAGGTAAGACCCCAGGAAGACTACCTGGTAGATAGGCCGGATGTGTAAGTGCTGAGAGGCACTGAGCTGACCGGTACTAATAGGTCGAGGGCTTGACTTCACAAGCGCATCTTCGATGAAATATGATCCACTGTCCAGTTTTGAGGGTACAATTTTCTGGTGGCAATAGCGGAGGGGCCACACCCGTTCCCATCCCGAACACGGAAGTTAAGCCCTCCAGCGCCGATGGTACTTGGGCATGAGCCCCGGGAGAGTAGGTCGCTGCCAGAGCCTTCTTAGAAAAACCCCTGTGGTTCAAGCCGCAGGGGTTTTTATTTGCCTTGAGCAACTATGGTATAATCCTGCTGACTGGTTAATGTGGCGGCGATTTATATCTAGAATAGGGGGATTTCCAAGTGTTCACTCATTACATACGATTCTCCTTCGACGGCAAAACCCATTACGGGCAACTACAAGGAGATCAGGTTGCCATTATAGCGGGCGACATTTTCTCAGACTTTGAACTAACCGACCAGATTGTTCCTTTGGAGAGTGTCACATTGCTTACTCCTTGTCAGCCCAGAAGCATTGTATGTGTAGGCCTAAATTACCGCCAGCATGCTCTGGAAATGGGCTTGCAGCTACCTAGTGAGCCCGTCATCTTTCTCAAACCCCAGACTTCTTTGCTGCCGCATGGGGGTAATATAGTCTATTGGCCCATGGTGGGACGGCTGGACTATGAGGCGGAGCTGGCTGTCGTCATTGGTAAGCGCTGCCACCGGGTAAGCAAAGAGGAGGCAATGCGCTACATTTTCGGCTACACAATTGCCAATGATGTTACCGCCCGGGACTTGCAGAGTAAAGATGGGCAGTGGACCCGCGCCAAGTCTTTTGATACCTTCTGCCCCTTAGGGCCCAGTATTGTCACCGATATCGACGGAAGTAACCTACGTCTAAAAGCTATACTAAACGGCCAGGTAAAACAGGATAGCACCACTGCTGACCTGATTTTCAACATTCCTCAACTGGTCAGTTTCATTTCGCACGTGCTCACTCTCCACCCGGGCGATGTTATTCTAACTGGCACGCCTTCCGGTGTGGGGCCCATGCAGGTGGGCGATGAAATAAGGATAGAAATAGAGGGACTGGGCCACTTAATCAACCGCGTGGTAGCTCCTTAGGGTATGTTATCCGTCTGTTTGCAAGCACACCTATGTAGGAACTTAGGTGTGTTTTTGCATTTCCCTTGCAAAAGATGGGAAACAACGATATCATGCAAAGTAAACATAATGCTACTCTAAGGTAAAGGTAGGCGATCTATATGACAAGTGTAGTAGCTAAGATTCAACAACGTTATGCGGAAATGACACGTACGCAGCAGAAAATCGCCGACTTTATGCTGGCTAACCCACAAGCGATGACCTTTATCACGCTCAGAGAGCTCAGTTCAGCAGTAAATGTATCGGAGATTACAGTTTTAAATTTCTGCGTGGCGCTAGGGTACGAGAATTTTAATGAAGTGAAGTATGAGTTCAGAAAATACGTAAACACCCAATGCAAGGTAATGGTGCAGGCAGAGAACAACTATTTATCCCCTGGGGTGCCTAGACGGGAACTGGGCGATAAGCAAAAGCTTCTGTTGGAGGTCTGTCAAGAGGAGTTCAATATGACCCAGGATTTCTTTCAATCACTAAACCTGGAGAGCATTTTCCAAGCGGCGAAAATGATATTGGAAGCTAAGGCAGTTGTAATCTGTGGGTATGGTGTTTCCAAGCAGATCGCCGACTTCTTCTCCATGCGCTTAGCCCTACTTGGTCTGCCCTCTGTCATAGTCAATACCGAATCGGCAGACAGTATCCAAGCGGCCCTGCCCTTTCTTACTGAAGACGTATTGGTAGTAGCCATATCTTTTCCCGATTACTATTTAATGACTACTAAGGTGGCCGAATACGCCCATAGTAACAGAGTGCGGGTATTAGCAATAACCGACTCTTTAGACGCCCCGGTGGTCAAATACGCAGCATTAACACTTACTGCCCGGACCACCACCCGGCTCTTTTTGAACACGATAGGGTTACCGCTTATGTTGGTGAATTTTATTACCAGCGCAGTCAGCATCGAAAAGAGCGCCCAACCGGAGACCCAGTTGGCGGTAACCGAATCCTTTGCCAACTTTTTTAGCACTGAATAGTTGGTTTCATGCCTCCCTACCTGGAAGTGAGGTGGTTTTTTATATAGGAATAAACAATTATAGTAGACACCATAAGAATTCTACATTGCTTGACGCATACTAAAGTAGATGTTATGATTTCGATGAAATTACTTTCACAAAAGGGAGGTAATAATTTGTCTAGTAAGTGGTCTACTAAAAGGTTGTTTGTTCTTTTCCTCACATTCACCATGGTTCTTTCGGTATTTGCCGGTTGTACACCGCAGGGAAAAGACACTGGCAAAACTGCCGAACTAGACGCGGAACAGTACATTAATACTTACTTAGTGGCTGACCCGACTACACTAGATCCCAGTCTACGTTCCGATTCCTATTCCAGCAGTATTCTAGTTAACACGCTAGAGGGTCTGGTTCGCATGGAAGAGCGGAATGGGGAATATTACCTCAATCGGGGCGACGCTGAGAGATGGGAAAGCAATGAAGATGGTACCGTTTGGACCTTCTACTTGGGGGATAACAAGTGGGAAGACGGTGTTCCTGTGACTGCCGACCAGTATGTTTACTCTTTGCGACGCAGTAGTGCGCCCGAAACCGGTTCTCCCAACAGCTACTTTCTAGCGCCCATCAAGAACTTTGAAGCAGTAAACAAGGGTGAGCTTGATGTTACCGAGCTGGGTGTAAGAGCCATCGACGAGAAGACGCTAGAAATCACCCTTAGCGAGCCGGTTCCTTCCTTCTTAAGCATGATTGATACAACAGTTTACTATCCGCAACGCCAAGATAAGGTTGAAGAGTGGGGCGAGAAGTATGGCTCGGAGGCTCAATATACCATTTCGAATGGGCCATTCAAGGTAGCAAGTTGGACTCATAATAGCTCCATCGTGCTTGTTAAGAATGACCAGTATTGGGATGCGGAAAACGTCAAGCTAGAAAAGGTAACTTACTACATAATGCCCGACGAAACCACCTACTACAATGCTTTTGAAGCCGGGGAGATTGACTTCGTCGGCACCGGTAAGACTGAGTGGCTAGAAAGATTCAAGAGCCGTGAAGATACTGTTTACAACTCATATACGTCTGCAACCATCACCTACTCGTTCTTCAACACTGAAGATGAGCTGTTCAAGAACGCCAATATCCGCAAGGCGTTCATGCTAGCCATTGATCGTGAGGATATCAATGAGGTATGTTTCAGTGGCCTACGCGTTCCCACCTACGGTTGGGTCGTACCTACCATCTCCGTTGGTGACAGGAACTATCGTGAAGCCGCAGGTGATATGGTCAAAGAGATGCTTGAAGAGCTCAAGCAAAATGGCCAGACTCCCAAAGACCTCCTGCTTAAGGGTATGGAGGAACTAGGTCTGGGTAATGACCCCAGCAAATTAAAGGTCACCTTTAGCCTTGCTGGTACCGACGAATGGTTCCGCAACCTGGGCGAGTACCTACAGCAAGTGTACAAGCGGGAGCTAGGTGTCAACTTGGAAATCAGTTTCGCCGAGTGGGGCATTTTCTACGACAACGTTACCAAAGGTAACTACCAGATCGGCTTTATGGGTTGGGGTGCCTACTACAACGATCCGTACGACGTACTCAGCCTCTTCGTGTCGGACTATGATGCCATCGAAACCGGCTGGAAGAATGCCCAGTATGATGAGCTGATCCGCAGGGCGTCCACCGAAATGGATGAAGATAAGAGACTGCAACTATACATCGATGCTGAAACCATCTTGATTAAGGATGAGGCTGTTGTATCGCCGCTAGCCACATCACGGGTCAATCAGTTTGTACGCGACTATGTGCATGGCTATTCAACCCTTGGTTTCTCTAACATGGGCTTTAAGTATGTCTATACTGTAGGCAGGCCGTAGGCGAAAGAGGCAACAGCGACTCTTCTACGCATGCATAGGGAAAGGCAGCGCCAAGGGCGTTGCCTTTCCTGCTAAGATCGGTCTTTCGCATAATTCTGGTCAATCAATGACGAAGGGAGTTTTGCCCTTGTTAAGATACGCGATCAAGAGAATAGGCTACGCCGTAGTGACCCTATTTATAGTGGTTACGGTAACCTTCTTTCTCATGCGGAGCATTCCCGGCGATCCCCTCAGCCATATGGCGAGAGCATTGCCGGAGCAAACACGGGCCAATTACTATGCCAAATATGGACTCGATAAGCCCCTCTTTACTCAATATCTAATGTATATGAAAAACCTACTACGGGGGGATTTGGGGGAAAGCGTTCTTTACCCGGGGCGTTCGGTCAGTGAGACTATCGCCAAAACCTCTCCTATCTCCGGCCTGGTTGGTGGTATTGCCCTTGCCATAGGTTTTGTCATCGGCATTACCCTTGGCATTATCGCGGCTTTGAACAAGAACCGCTGGCCCGATTATCTTGTAATGTTTGTTGCCATCTTGGGCACCACCATACCGGTCTTTGTGTTCGCCTCTTTGTTGCAGTATTTCGTTTCAGTGAAATTGGGTTGGTTGCCACCTTCTGGCTGGGGTCAACCTCGTCATTTGGTATTACCTATTATAGTTTTGTCCTTCGGGCCGGTGGCATCCTTCGCCCGTTACTTAAAGTCCAGCATGCTTGATACTTTGAGCCAAGACTATATTCTCACGGCCCAGGCCAAAGGGCTAAGTCAGCGGGACGTAATCCTTCGGCATGCTCTACGAAACTCCATGTTGCCTATAGTCACTATTTTGGCCGGGCGTATTGTGGGGGTCTTTACCGGAGCCTTCGTTGTGGAGCGCATGTTTGGTGTTCCTGGAATCGGTTTCTACTACATCAGCTCTATAAACAACAATGACTATACCATGATTTTGGGAACCACCGTGTTCTACGCGGCTCTGTTTGTCATAGCACAACTTGTTGTTGACTTTGTTTACATGCTGGTCGACCCACGCATCAGAATAGTGCCGGAGAGCCGATAAGGAGGAGCGAGCTATGCAGGAAGAAATCAGCAAGGAGCTATTTCAGATTATTGGCCCCGAAGACAACGAAGCTGAGAAGATTGCCCGCCCTCGTGTCAGCTATCTTAGAGACGCCTGGAGAAGATTTCGGCAGAACAAGGTTGCAACCTTAGCACTGATTATCTTGGGAATACTTGCTTTCATGGTCATCTTTGGGCCCGCCATTAGCGGTTACAGCTTTGAGGAAATGGATACGACTAACCGCAACGCTCCTCCCAGCAGAGAGCACTGGTTCGGAACAGACAAGCTGGGGAGAGATCTGTTTGCACGGGTCTGGCAAGGTGGCCGTGTGTCCATGATCATTGGTTTAGTAGGCGCTTTCGTATCCTCCTTTGTTGGCTGCATTTACGGTGGCATCTCCGGATACTTCGGGGGCCGCGTCGATGACATTATGATGAGGATCGTGGAAGTGTTAATCAGCGTCCCATATCTGATCGTTGTTATCTTGCTTTCCGTGGTACTAAAGAGCAAGAGCCTCGGCACCCTATTGCTGGCCATGACTATTACCGGTTGGTGCGGTATTGCCCGCATTGTGCGGGGACAGGTGCTACAGGTAAAAAGTCAAGAATATGTGCTGGCTGCCCAAGCTTTAGGGGTAAAGCCATGGAAGATAATCTTGCGCCATGTTATCCCCAATGTTCTTAGTGTGGTTATAGTAGCTATCACCTTTGACATACCTGGCTACATTTTTGGTGAAGCCTTCTTGAGCTTCCTTGGTCTAGGCATTCAGCCCCCTAATACTAGCTGGGGTGCCCTAGCCGCCACAGCGCAAAGCATGTACGCCTTTTACCCCTATCAACTCTTTATTCCTGCGCTGATGATTGCTCTAACCATGCTTTGCTTCACTCTGCTGGGCGACGGTCTGCGCGATGCACTCGACCCGAGACAAAGGAAGTAAGGGGGGCTAGAAATGGACAAGATTCTGGAGGTAAAGAACCTGCGGGTTTCATTCAATACGTACGTGGGTGAGATTCGGGCGGTAAGGGGCGTCAGTTTCGAACTGCGACGGGGTGAAACGCTGGCCTTTGTTGGTGAATCGGGTTGCGGAAAAACGGTGACTGCCAAGTCCATTCTCCGTCTATTGCCGCCAGTAAGCGCTGAGATTAAGGCGGGCTCGGAGATTCTGTACAAGGGGGAAAACGTGCTACAAATGGGCCAAAAGCGGCTGCAGAGGTACCGGGGGAATGAGGTCAGCATGATTTTTCAAGATCCGATGACCTCACTTAATCCAACTATGACCTGTGGCCAGCAGATCGTGGAGGCCCTCATGCTACACAAGAAGTTAAGCAAACAGGAAGCAAAGGCGGAAGCCATAAAGACCTTGGAACTGGTGAAGATACCCGATCCAGAGAAACGCTTTTCAGCCTATCCCCATGAGTTATCCGGCGGCATGAGGCAGCGAGTGATGATAGCCATTGCCCTTTCCTGTCAGCCTAGTATCCTGATCGCCGATGAACCGACGACTGCGCTGGACGTGACCATACAAGCGCAAATCATAGATCTGCTGAAAGAGTTAAAGGAGAAATTGGGAACGGCCATCATTTTGGTTACCCACGACCTAGGTGTTGTGGCTACTTTGGCCGACAGAATACAGGTTATGTATGCTGGGCAAATAGTGGAAACCGGAACTGCTCGCGAGATTTTCTATGAACCTCAACACCCCTATACGTGGGCCCTGCTGAGTTCGGTTCCGGGACTAGCGGAGCGCAGTAAACAAGAGTTGTATTCACTCAAAGGAACTCCGCCCGACCTCATCATGCCACTAGAATGTTGCCCCTTTGCGGCCCGATGCGAATATTGCATGAAGGTATGCAGACAACAGATGCCGCAAGTGACCAATGTCACGGCTACGCACAACGTTGCTTGTTGGTTACAGCACCCCCACGCACCTAAAGTCAAACCTTTTTATGAAAGGGGTTTAAGCCATGCACAACAAGCGTAACGAAGAGCCATTGGTCGAGGTAAGAAACCTCTGTAAGTACTTTAGGCAGGGCCGTTCCGTGCTCAAGGCAGTTGATGATGTCTCTTTCACTATATATCGCGGCGAAACTTTAGGTTTGGTCGGCGAGTCGGGTTGCGGCAAGACGACCTGCGGGAGAACAATCCTTAAACTGTACAGTGCCACTTCTGGGCAAGTTCTTTACAAAGGTCAGGATATAACCAACTCCATGTCGGCACGGGAACTTCTGGCTTTTAAGCGCAGTGCACAGATTATTTTTCAGGATCCCTACTCTTCTCTTGACCCCCGGATGACTATTGGCGAGATAATAGCGGAAGGGATGGATGTGCATTTTCGCTATACTCCTGCCGAGAAACAGCAGAAGGTTAGGGAGTTATTGGCCAAGGTAGGCTTGACGGAAGATTACGCGAACCGCTTCGCCCACGAGCTTTCAGGAGGTCAGAGGCAGCGTATAGGGATCGCCAGAGCGTTGGCAGTGGAACCAGAGTTTATTGTGTGTGATGAGCCGATTTCTGCCCTAGATGTTTCTATTCAGGCGCAAATAGTCAACCTGCTAATCCAATTGCAGGCGGAGCGTGGCTTAACTTACCTGTTTATCTCCCACGACCTATCTATGGTGAAGCACATTTCTGATCGCGTCGGGGTAATGTATCTGGGTAGCCTAGTTGAAGTGGCCCCAAGCAAAGCCATCTTTGCCCACCCGTTGCATCCCTATACGCAGGCTTTGCTTTCCGCCATTCCAGTGGCCGATCCCGATTTTGAGGCTACTCGGGTACGTGTCAAGCTGGAGGGAGAGGTTCCAAGCCCCATCAATCCGCCATCCGGCTGCAAGTTCCGCACGCGTTGTCCTCACGCGATTAAGGTTTGTGCTGAACAGCAGCCACCGTTGGTGGAAGCGGAGCCCGAGCACTTCGTGGCGTGCCACTGCTGGCAGCACCTATATGGTGATGGGCGCAAATAGGAGGCCTACTATGTTAAGTAAAACAACAATTGAACGCATTCTAGATGCGGCTACGAGTCAAGGTGGAGACTTTGCTGAGGTATTCTGTGAAGATACCTTTTACACTAATGTCTTAGCCTTAACGGAAGGCGTAGAGACCAGTTCACTGGGACGAGAATCCGGTGTTGGAATTCGTATCTTCAACGGCCTGAATAGTCTCTATGGTTACACCAATGACTTCAAGGAAGATAACCTCTTAGCCATGGTGCGGCAGATGACTGCTCTGTTGAACAAGGCTGCAGGGCAGCGGTCCAGGCTATGCGATTGCATTTCTTATAGTGGCGTACATCCCATACAGCAAAAGCCGGTTTCCATTCCACTGGCTCGCAAGCTGGAAAAGATAGAACGAGCACTCTCGGCAGGTAAGAATTATGCTCCCGAGATTGTGCAGGTTTCTGTTAGTTATGTCGATATGGAACAGAGTGTTCAGATCGCCAACTCGGAGGGTCTCCTGGCAGAAGACGCTCGTGTCAAGACCCGTATGCATATTACCGCCTTTGCTCAGAACGAGCAGGGCATGCAAACAGGGTATTTTGGCCCAGGAGCTATGCGAGGCTTTGAGTTTTACGATGATCTGGATATCGAATGGTATGCCCGGGAGGCGGCCCGCATTGCTACCACCATGTTGCGGGCTGTGCCTTGCCCTGGTGGGCAAATGCCAGTCGTAATTGATAATGGGTTCGGGGGGCTCTTATTTCACGAAGCCTGCGGTCATAGTCTAGAGGCTTCTTCCGTGGCAAAAGGTACTTCCGAGTTCTCTGGCAAGTTGGGTGAGAGGATAGCCTCCCCCCTAGTAACTCTGATTGATGATGGGTCTTTGGCCAATGAGTGGGGATCATTAGCTATTGATGATGAAGGTATTCCTACGCGGAAAAACATCTTGATCGAAAACGGTATTCTACGCGGCTATTTGGTGGATCGGTTGAACGGGCGCCGCATGGGCATGGCGCCCACCGGTTCGGCTAGGCGCAAGAATTACCGCTTCGCCCCGCAGGCCCGTATGACTAATACCTATATTGCAAATGGCACCAGCACGAGAGACGAGATTATAGCCAATACGGAACGGGGCTTGTTCGTGAAGTATATTAACGGTGGTTCTGTAAACCCGGCCACCGGCGAGTTTAATTTCAATGCCTGTGAAAGCTACTTGATTGAAAACGGCAAAATAACCGAACCGGTTAAGGGTGTAACCCTTATTGGCAAGGGCGGAAATATCTTGCAGCAGGTAGACATGGTGGCCAATAACCTGGAGATCCGGCAAGGCTATTGCTATGCCGCATCGGGGCCCCTATATATCGGGGCTGGGCAACCAACGGTCCGAGTGGCCAACATGACGGTGGGGGGTGCTAGATAGTGTTAGAAGGGTTCTTCAGCTCTTTCACCGAACATGCCCAGAGGGCCGGAATTACTCGCCTGCAGTTTTACGTGGAGCAAGTGGGAGAGCAACGGTTGCAAGTCTATGAACATGAACTAGAACGCCTGCAGCTGGCCGATGTTACGCTGATCTATGTGGAGGGGGAATATGCGGGGAAGCGGGGAAGTACCTTTGTTGAAAACCTAACCCCCCACCTCTTCAATGAGCATATTGCCAGCATTAAGCAAACGGCTGAATGCAGCAATACCCCCTTTGTCCCGCTATCATTCCATAAGCTCCCCGCACTGCAGACGTGGGACAATGGTTTGCCCGCCTTCCTGCTGGAGGAAAAACTAAAGGCTGCGGAAGACGCCGCCTATGCTCTAGATCCACGGGTCAAGTACGTAACCGAATGTAGCTGTCTCAAGCGAACGAAGAGAATATTGCTGCGGGACGAGTGGGGCAATCAAATGGAGGATAAACTGCACTATTACCGGATGGGTGTGGCTGTTATGGCTCAGGATGGAGGGGAAGTGCAGACGGCTCGGATTGCCGATTTTGCGCGCAACATTGACAAGCTAGATATGGTCAACTTGGCACAGACCACAGCTAAGCGCGCCGTATCAATGCTACATGCCACCCCCGTGCCAACTGGAAACTATCCGGTGATCTTGCACAACAACGTGGTATGCGAGTTGTTGCTGACTTTCCTACCTGCCTTCTTTGCTGACAGGGTGCAGAACTCCATGAGCAGAATGGGAGGCAAGCTGGGGCAACAAGTGGCCAACTCCAATGTAACACTCATTGAAGATCCGGCTTTTACTTTGGGTATTATCACCCGCCGCTTTGACGACGAGGGTGTACTGACTAGCAAGAAGGCGATTATTGCCGATGGCGTCTTGAGCACCTATCTTCATAACCGGAAAACAGCAGAAAGAGCTGGCGTGATCCCAACGGGTAATGGCTTCAAGCGAGACTATGCTGAAAAGCCGACTATTAGCCCTACCAACCTCTATCTGCAGCCCGGGCAGATGACCTTGGCTGAGTTAGAGAAAGAGATAGACGAAGGCCTGTTGATTACCGAGTGCGACGGCATGTTTGCCGGTGCCAATCCGGTCTCTGGTGACTTCTCTCTCATCTCCAAAGGCTACTTGCTCAAAGGCGGCAGGATCGCTCGCCCCGTGGCTCAGATTACTATTGCCGGCAACTTTTTTGATCTGCTCAAGCAAGTGACGAACATTGGTTGTGATTTTGCCTCCTCCGGGTCGGAAAATGGTTTCGTAACAGCTCCTTCGCTTTTGCTTCCGTCTTTGGCGGTTGCTGGTGAATAGGAGCAGACGTGCGGCCGGGCTGTGTCCTTCAGGCGTAAAAACAAGAAAGGGGCTGTCGCAAAACAGCTCCTTTTGCTTCATGTTCCGGAGGGTCGTGGTCATACTAGAGCGCCTGTGCCCAACCTCTGGAATGAGCTCTGTTCGCCAAGGGCAGCCGAGCCTGTTTGTCGCTGCTTTTCCCTGGCTGACAATTGGCCTAATGCGCCGCGCGTATACCTGCGGCCCTATAGTAGTAGTATCCTTTAGTGCGACTGCCCCTTTTATGATGGCTTACGAAAACGCCCTTGCCTCAGCGGTCATTCCCAATTATTGCTCTAGCTTTTTGCTATAATGGTTTCATAAAAGCCCGGACAGGCTGAAGAAACCAATAGATTGCGAGGCGATTGTGATGGCAGACTTCGATATCCAAGCGTGTGCCAAACGGTTAGAGCCTTGGATTATCAAAACCCCTTTGGTAGAAGTGGAAGCGTTGAGCCAGCGGACAGGGAAAAAGGTCTATCTGAAACTGGAAAGCTTACAACGGACCGGTGCCTTTAAGTTTCGCGGTGCCATGAACTACATGCTGTCGTTAGGGAAAGCTGAAGCAGAGCGTGGAGTGATTACCGCATCCAGCGGCAATCATGGATTAGGCATGTCCTTAGGCGGCAAACTGCGAGGTATTAAGTGCACCGTTGTCATGCCCGTATCGGCGCCTTTGACCAAACAAGAGCGGGCCAAGGGATATGGGGCAACCCTGGTCTTGCACGGCAACGATTATGATGAAGCTCAGCAGTATGCGCAGAAGCTGGCGGAAGAGCACGGATACACATATGTGCCCAGCTTTAACCATCGAGCCATTATTGAAGGACAGGGAACTATCTTTAATGAAATCGTCAAAGAACTGCCGCAGGTAGATATGGTGGTGGCGCCCGTCGGTGGTGGCGGTATGCTGGCTGGTTTGCTGATAGCGAGAGAGCAAAGCGGCATGGAGGTGGAAATAGTAGGAGTGGAGCCAACGGGTGCAGCCAGTATGCAGGCCTCCCTGGCAGCCGGTCGACAGACCACCTTGCCCACCATGCAGACTATAGCCGATGGGGTGGCGGTGAGGACCCCTGGCAGCCTTAATTTCGAGATCATCAGCCGCTTCAATCCGCCCATGTGGCAAGTAAGCGATGAGGGAATTTTGGCGGTCCAGAAACTGTTGCTGCAGGAATCGAAGCTTATTGTGGAGACGGCAGGGGCCGTTTCCGTTGCTGGCCTTTTGGCAGCCAATCTGCCTGCAGAGATAGAAACAGTAGTTTGTGTAATTAGCGGCGCCAACCTAGACTTGGCCAATCTAGCTAAGCTAATATAAGTATAGTTCGGGCTTGTTCTGGCTAATGGTTAAAAGAAAGCCGCATTGGACCAGAGTTAAGGGGGACAAACCATAGATGAAAGAATACGATCCGATAGTGCACGTAGGCGATGAGGCCTATCTCCGCATCATGATAAAAACCCATACCATAATGAAGGGCGAAGATATAGGCGACCTGCTGGTCCGCTACGTGCAGCCAGAACTGCAACCAGGGGACGTTATCTTCGTTAGTGAAAAGGCGGCTGCCGCCAGTCAGGGAAGAGCTGTTCCCTTGGATGAGATTAAGCCCAGTTGGCTAGCTCGGTTCTTAGTGCGTTTTGTCTATAAGGCACCCTATGGCATTGGTTTGGGTATGCCAGAGACCATGGAAATGGCCATTCGGGAAGTGGGCGTGCTGCGCATTTTATTGGCTGCCATTATTGGTGGTCTAGGTAAAATCTTTGGCATTCGCGGTCTGTTCTACCGCGTTGCCGGCCACAAGGCCCGCTCTATTGATGGTCCGGCCGACTATGTTATCCCGCCTTATAATCGCCATGTGGTTTTAGGGGTAGCTGATGCCGATGGGCTTTGCCGTCGGGCGGCAGAGAAGGTGGGAGCGCCAGTGGCCATTGTGGATGCCAATGATATTGGCCTGAACATTATCGGTCTTTCTAGCCCCGATCTGCGCAGATTGCCCTGGCGTGCCATACTGAAAGATAACCCGGCGGGACAATCGAGAGAGAGTACTCCTTTTGGGATTATCCGTCCTTTAGGGGCGGTAGAAAAAAGCCGTTCCTTTTCTTGAGCAACTGGCAAAATCACATATTGACATTGAAAATATGACTGTGATATTCTTCTTGGAAGAAAAAAAGAGCCTTTAACCTTGGTCCCGTGAGGCTAAGAAGGCGCTGGCATAAGAGGTTGCTATGGTCTTGGTGTGCCTTCTTGCCTACTACGGGCGGGAAGGCACTTTTATTCTGCCCAGCCTAAATAGAAAGAGAGTGAGTGCGGTGGCGATTCGTGGCAAGTCTTTGATTTCACCCGACGACTTTACGGTGGAAGAGTTGCAGCAGGTTGTAACCACAGCCAATGAAATGATGGATACGGGTATCGACTCCTATGGGGACCTTTGTAAAGGAAAGATATTGGCTACCCTCTTCTATGAGCCCAGCACCCGTACCCGATTAAGCTTTGAAACGGCCATGTTGCGTATGGGTGGCAGTGTCCTTGGCTTTGGAGATGCTAACACTAGTTCGGTATCCAAAGGTGAGAGCATTGCTGACACAGCCCGTGTGATTTCCTACTATGCCGACGTGGCTGTCATGCGCCATCCTAAAGAGGGCGCCCCGAAACTGGCGGCCCAGTACGCTACCATTCCCTTCATCAATGGTGGAGACGGTGGTCATCAGCATCCTACCCAGACCCTCACGGATCTTGTTACCATCGCCCGCTACAAAGGCGACTTGGCCCAGCAGGTGGTGGCCTTCTGTGGCGACTTGAAATTCGGTCGTACGGTGCACTCGTTGATTCGCACTTTGGCCCGCATGCAGGTAAAAAAGTTTGTCTTGATTTCGCCGGAAGAGTTGACGCTGCCGACTCACCTTTATCGCGAAGTACAGGCTAAAGGCGTGCCCATGGAAGTGACTACCTGTTTGGAGGAAGTCATACCGGAAGTGGACGTGCTCTACATGACCCGAATCCAGCGGGAGCGCTTCTTTAATGAAGCCGACTATCAGCGCTTGAAAGACACCTACATTTTGGACGCCCGCAAAATGGAGGGGGCGAAGCGCGACATGATCGTTATGCATCCGCTCCCGCGGGTGAACGAAATTGCTTATGAGATAGATGACGATCCTCGGGCTATCTATTTTAAACAGAGCGAGTGCGGCGTTTATGCCCGCATGGCACTTATGGCTCTGCAGCTGGGGGTGATGTAGAATGATGCAGGTTACCAGTATTTCCGAGGGCATTGTGCTTGACCATATTACTCAAGGTAACGGGCTTAAGATTTTCTCTCAGTTGAATCTGGCGGCCCTAGACCATCCCGTAGTTCTACTGATGAATGTGCCTTCTCGTCTCTTGGGGCGAAAAGATATCATCAAAATCCAAAACATCAAGGATATTGACTTGGCCATGATCGGTCTTATCGATCCCTCGACCACTGTGAATGTTATCGAAGGTGGCCAGATAATCCGCAAGCACAAGGTGGGGATTCCCGAGACGGTTAAAGGGCTCTTTAAGTGCAGTAATCCCCGCTGTGTCACCAATTCCGATACCTACGCCGAGCCCAACTTCCGGTTAGTGGATGCCCGCAACCGCGAGTATGCTTGCGAGTACTGCGAAGAAACCACCCGCTATCGTCTCTAAGAGTTGACAATACGGTAACAGACTGCCCTTCTCCCCCCGGGCAGTCTGTTATTGTCTTGGGCAAGGTGATAAAATGGGTATGCATTCATTGCAAGCATCAGGAGGAGGCGCCAGAGGATGGAGCATAATGTTACCCTCGCTGCAGAATCGACTGACGTTCCCCAATCTGAAATACGCCGCCGTATTTTCAGCATGGTTTGGCCGGCGACTATTGAAAACGTGCTACAGATGCTGGTGGGTATGGTGGCCACTGCTATGGTGGGTAAGATCGGTGCCGAAGCGACGGCTGCTGTGGGTCTTAGTACCCGTATTACCCAGATTGTTTGGTGCCTCTTCTCAGCCATAGGTACGGGGGCCACGGTGCTCATTGCCCGTGCCTTTGGTGCCAATGACCGACAGGCTGCCAAACGCACGGCCGAGCAGGCCATGTTGTTGGCCCTCGGTTTGGTTGTCTTTATGGCCCTTGTTATCTGGAGCAAGGCCCGCTTTTGGTTGATCTTGCTATTTAATCCGGAGAGTCAACTGCTAGAGAGCGCCTATACCTTCTTGCGTATTGCCGTGTGGGGCATGCCTTTTATGGCCGTCATGCAAGTGGTGGGCGCCATCTTGCGGGGTGCGGGTAACACCAAGACGCCGATGCAGATCGCTTTTTTCGTAAACTTAATTAACGTGGTGGCCAATTATGTGTTGATCTACGGGGTCTTTGGTTCCCCCGCCCTAGGCATGATAGGCGCTGCCTTCGCCACCTTACTATCCCAGTTTGTAGGTGCTATGTTGGCTCTGTTTGCTATCACCCGCCCCCTGTCGATTATCTCCATAAACCTGAAGCAGCGGGTGCAAACCGACTTGCAAGAAATGCGCCGGATACTGGGTATTGGCATTCCCGCCGCTTTCGAACAGCTCTTTTGGCAGGCTGCTACTATTATTATGATGGGTCTGATTGTTACCTTTGGAACCAATGCCTTGGCAGCCCATCAGTTGGGCTTAAATGCCGAATCCCTTTCCTATATGCCCAGTGCCGGTTTTGGCATTGCGGCTACCGCCTTTGTGGGGCAAAGCCTGGGAGCCGGTCGGCTAGATCTAGCCCGTCGCTATGTGCGTGAGATCAACAAATGGGGCATTATCCTTACCATTTTCACCGGTGGCCTGCTGCTGGTGATTCCTACTCAGATCATGGCACTGCTTACCAACGAGCAGGAGGTTATCGAGTTGGGTGCCATTTACCTGCGCCTCATGGGTTCGGTTCAGATTCCTCAGCTTATAGCCGGTATATTAAATGGTGCCATGCGTGGCGGTGGTGACACCAAGGCACCCATGTATATTGGAGGTTTAGGTCTCTGGGGCATTCGCATCCCCTTCTCCTTCATTTTCAGCCGCCACTTTGGTTTGGGAATCGTAGGCGTTTGGTTGGCCATGACTCTCGACTTACTCACTCGTTTTGTACTGACTACCCTGCGCTATCGTAGTGGTCGGTGGAAAAGTGCCTTGGCAAGCGATGCCCAAGTATTGGCGAAGGCTAGGGTAAGTTAGTCGAGTTTAACTTCATCCGTTGATGTGAAAAAGGCGGCCTCTGGTTTCAAACCAGTTTGCCGCCTCCTTTATTGTTATTCTTTAGCCCAGATAGGCGAAGAATTGCATTGCCCGAGGAGAGAGATTTTTGCTGTCTCACAGCTATCAACTTGGGGCCCCTCAAAATGCTATTCAAAAGTCCCCTTCACAATGGCACGGCCCGCATCCACCATGAGACGACCACGGGCCCAAACCCGATTCACTTCCAGGTCATCGGTCAGCTCCACCAGGTCCGCGTCGGCGCCCCGAGCAATGCAACCCTTCCTGCCTTGCAGGTTTAGATTTTGGGCCACATTGGTTGTCAGGATCTTTAACGCTTCTTCCATGGGCACATGCCCTTTTATCATCACATCACGCCAGGTTTCCAGATTGGTTCGCACCGAGCCGACGCCCAGTCCGATCAGATTGCCGTCTGCATCAAACTTGGGTAAGCTGCCGTTGCCGTCGGAACTGATGGTGATGTGATCAATGGAGATGTTGAACTCATTGAGTAAGCGCATGATGCCCTTATAGGCCTCGGGACCAGAAGTTATATCCACTTTACCTCCGGCTTTGGCGAAACGAGCCCCCTGTTCCAGTAGTTCGGGGTTGCGGTTCATGTGGGTGGGGGTAAACATGGCGATGGGAAGCTCTGTGGTCTCCAATATTTCGAAAATCGGTTGGATACCGCGTGGTCCGCCACCCACGTGGAAGTGGACCAGGCCCGGTTTGCCCCCCAGCATGCCTCCTACCCTGGCTTCAGCCGCCAGCTTCCGCAGGTCGCTCAGATCCGGTTGGGCAGAACGGTGATCGGAAATGGCAATCTCACCAACGCCGATGACTTTATCGATTAGAATAAGGTCATTGCGCACGTTTTCTGTGATGGTGCGAGTAGGCACTTCGTAGGCACCAGTATATATGAAGGTGGTTATGCCTTCGATCTCCAGAGCCCGAGCTTTTGTCAGCAAACTGTACATATGGCGGGTAGTGCCATCGGTTCCGAGGCATCCGACCACAGTGGTAACTCCGTTGGTGGTAATCTGTGATAGCTGAATTTCTGGTGTGCGGGTTGCTGGTCCGCCCTCGCCGCCACCACCAATGATATGCACGTGTTGATCAATAAAACCGGGGATTATGGTGGCGCCTCTGACATCAAAAACTTCCACTTCACCCAGTCCTCTAGGAACGGGGATATTGCTATCAATGTGGGCAATACGTTCATCTAATATGAGGATGTCACATTTGCCGATGGGTTCGGGGCTATAGACGTTAGCATTCTTTATGATCTTGATCAAGCCAATCCCTCCCTAAAACTACTCTTTCCTATTTTGGACATCAGAACCGCCATTCCTGCCCAGAGAAAATCAGCCAGTTGCATAGGTTTTGCAGTTGCAGCATGCTAAAATGGGATGGACAAGGAGGATGGACTATGCAAGTAGGGAAGCTGACACCTGCTGCACTGCAGCAGTTAATCTTTGATCGTCTTGGTAAGCGGAGAAGGGAAGTAGTGTTACGGGGCTCGCTGGGGGAAGACTCGGCAGCGCTAGACCTGTCTGGGGATTTGTGTGTCCTTTCTACTGATCCTATTACCGGTGCGGCTAAGCACGCCGGCTGGTTAGCGGTGCACGTTTCTTGCAATGATGTGGCTACCAATGGGGCAGAACCGGTGGCGGTGCTGTTGACCCTGCTGCTGCCCGCAGGCTCTGATCTTAGCCTGGTCCAGGAGATTATGACTGATGCGGAGCGGGCAGCCCAGGAAGTCTCAGTGGAGATTGTCGGTGGTCATACGGAGTTTACGGCGGCTGTAAACCAGCCTGTCATTTGTACCACTGTTCTTGGGCGCGCACCCCGTGCGCGGCTGGCAACCAGCGCCAGCATTCACCCGGGTGACGCTTTAGTGGCCACCAAGTATGTGGGGGTGGAAGGCACGGCTATTCTGGCGTGGGACTACGCCAACATTACTCGCCCCCTTTTAGGAGACGAGCTATGGCAGGCAGCCCTTAAGTTGCAGAGGTTAATCAGTGTAGTGCCGGAGGCTAGGATTGCGGCTGAATTGGGAGTGAGGGCTATGCATGATGTCACCGAGGGGGGCGTGTTGGGAGCAGCCTACGAAATGGCGGGAGCGGCCGGCCTAGGCTTTGAACTGGAAGAGGCCAGCCTTCTGCTGCATCCAGCTACTGAGCGGCTAGTCCAGCATTTGCAGTTTGACCCACTGCGTCTTATCTCCAGTGGTACTCTGCTCCTGGCTACCTCGAAACCTGAACCCTTGCTTGCTGCTTTGAAAGCCCAAGGAATTCCGGCCAGTGTGATTGGCCATTTTCACAGCGGAGAAGCAAAACAGTTGATCAAGAAGGATGGAGAGGTAGTAGAGGTTCAACCGCCGGAAAGCGATGAACTGTGGCGGTTACAGGCCCAGCTGCAGAAGCCGGCAGGCGACCAGTGCTAACCTTGCTGCTCCTCCCCCTGTATGGTACAATAAGGCAATAAGTAGGTGGTCTGAGCATGAGTTTTACACCTATAGTCAGCGCTCTGCGGGAGCTAGCTGCCAGAGAAGAGCATTCTTTGCATATGCCGGGCCATAAACGGGGGTTAACGACGGGACTCCTTTTCGACTGGTTAGGTTCTGCCTTGCAGTATGATCAGACGGAAGTTGGCCCGTTGGACAGTATCCACTCCCCCGATGGACCCATTAGACGTTCGGAGCAACTAGTGGCTGCCCTCTACGGTGTGAAGGCCACTTATTTTACTACTAACGGTTCTAGTGCAGGTTTGATTGCCAGCCTTTTGGCCTCGACCCAACCGGGGGCAGAGATAATAGTCCCCCGCAATATGCATAAGTCAATTTTGGCGGGGATAATTCTGGGTGACTTATGGCCCCATTTTGTCAAGCCCGTCTCCGAAGGTGGGTATGAACTGGGTATTACACCAGCCAGTTTGCAGGCGGCCCTGGCGGCCCATCCCCAAGCTCAGGCCGTTCTCCTGCTAAACCCCACGTACGAGGGGGTAACATGTAACCTGGAGCAGTTGGTGAATTTGGCTAAGGCCGCCAACTGCCGAGTGATTGTGGATGAAGCCCATGGTGCCCACTTTGCTTTCCACCCGGCTTTGCCCAAGTCGGCTGTCAGCATCAGGGCCGATTGGGTTGTGCAAAGCGCACATAAAACCTTACCGGTTCTCACTGGAGCTGCTTGGATCCATCGATTGACCGATGATTATAGCGATGAGCATTTCCGTAGTCGTCTCAATTTAGTGCAATCCACCAGCCCGTCTTGGTTGTTGTTAGGGTCCTTAGACTTGGCGCAAGAGGAACTGCGTCTGCACGGCTACTCATGGCTGGAGCAGGCAATAGCCAGAGCTGAAGAGCTGGTGGCAGCTATAGAACAAAATACACCTTTAGTACGGTGGTTGCCTCCCGCAACGGGAGATTATCAACAGGATCCTTTGAAAATCAATCTACTTACTACTGCTACTGGGCGAAGTGGCTACGAAGTGGCCCGCCATCTAGGGGAATATGGCTATCATGTGGAGATGGCCAAACCCCATGCGGTGTTGCTAACACTTACTATGGCCGATGGCGCCATGCCTATTGAACCACTGGTGGACTGCTTAGCCAAGTTACCTTCTTTGGAAGGAGGCGCTGTCCCCCAGTCTCCACCGCCGCCACCGCTACCGCAGCTGTGCCTCTCCCCTCGTCAAGCCTATTTCGCATCTGCGGAGACAGTGGTATCAAAGCAGGCTAGGGGACGGATTGCTGCTCGTCCTGTATATGCCTATCCACCGGGTGTGCCCTTGGTCTACCCGGGAGAGGTTATTGACGAAAACCTCCTGGCTTATGTGGAGGAACTTACATCACGCGGCGGTTACCTAACCGGTTTACAAGAGGGAGCATGGGTTGTTGTCGCCGAAGCATGAGGAAGGATATTATGCCCTTTATTACTTTTGAAGGTGTAGATGGAGCCGGTAAGACGACACACATAAGGTTACTAGCTTCTCAGCTGGAGAAGTTGGGCTACCCGGTGTTGCTGACCAGAGAGCCAGGGGGAACCCGGTTGGGTAATGAGATTAGGAGCATGGTGTTAGGGAGCGGGGATGTTCCCATCAGCCCCATGGCCGAAATGGCTCTTATTGCGGCTGCCCGCGCGCAGCATGTGGATGAAGTATTGATTCCAGCTTTGAAGGCGGGGAAGATTATATTATGTGATCGTTATGTAGACTCCAGCTTGGTCTACCAGGGCCTAGCCCTAGGATTGGGCTTAGAGCTGGTAGCAGAAGTGAATGAGCGAGTTGTCCGCGGCGTTTGGCCCCAGTTGACGTTGCTTCTGGATGTCCCTCCAGCATTGGCTTTTGAACGCAGTATTGTCAATAGGCAAAAGGCCGATCGTATTGAGAGTCGGGGGTTGGAATACTACACAGAAGTGTGCAACGGTTATCGCCTTTTGGCCCAGAAGTGGCCCGAGAGAATAAGGATAATTGACGCGCAGCGACCTATACATTTAGTACAACGCGAAATCCTTGCTATCGTGAAGAGCATATTGTAATAGGAAAAAAGGGGGTAGGGTTGATGAAACTTATCGTGGCGGTTGTGCAGGATAAGGACAGTGTGCGCCTAGTTGAGGCATTGGTGGAAAGAGGCTATCGCTCCACCAAGTTGGCTAGTACGGGTGGTTTTCTCAAGTCGGGTAACACCACCTTGCTAATTGGTGTGGACGAAAAGAATGTGCAGCCAGTTATCGACATCATTAAAGAGATTTGCCATTCCCGTGAACAGTTGATTACACCTATGGCCCCAGTCGGTAGCAATTCTGTGGAGAGTTATATGCCGTACCCGATCGAAGTTCTGGTGGGTGGAGCCACCGTATTTGTGCTAGATGTGGAGAAGTTTGTGCGCGTATGAAGGTGCGGAGAACACGGGAGAATCGTAGCCGGGCTACTGCTCCTACTGCGCGTTTGCAGTCAGGCAGGGCTCCGGCTACTGCCTTTTCTACAGCCCTAAGGAATAGTCAACTTGCTGCTCACCAAGAACTACTGAACCGGTTGTACCGGGAAGTGGAGCAGGCTGCCAACCGCTTAACGGCAACCAGTTCCCTATTAGAATGGGAGGCTTTTCGGGCTTTGGTTATTAACTATCTTAATGAAGTGAAGGCTGGTTTTCGCCTGCGTAAGCAAGCGGCTTGGGATAAGCAAGGAAACCAGCGCCTATTGGTCCTCATAGATGCGGCCAATCAGGAGCTGGTGGAACTAGGGATGGCCTTCCTAGAGCGCCAAACGGATCATTTGGCCTTCTTGGCCCGGGTTAAGCGACTGAAAGGCCTCTTACTGGACATGAAATCATAGGGGTGGCGATCATGAGCTGGGGGCAAGAGATTGCTAAACGTATACTGCGGAATCAGCTGGACAAGGGCCAGCTTAGCCATGCCTATCTATTTAGCAGCCCTTCGTCTGCTCTTAGCAAACAGGCCGCCCTCTTCTTGGCTCAGGCCGTGAACTGTGGGTCTGAAGCTAAGCCCTGTGGCCAATGCCTCTCCTGCCGCCAGATAGAGGCGGGGGTCCATGCCGATGTGCGCCAGGTGGGGCCCGAGGGTGCCAGTATTAAATTGCAGCAGATAAAGGCGATTTTGGCAGAAGCAGTTTTGACCCCGAATGTGGGACCTTACCGGGTATTCATTATTGAAGGGGCTGAGCTACTGACACGGGAGGCGGCCAATGCTTTGCTTCTGACCTTAGAAGAGCCACCTAGCTTTGATCTCTTTATCCTTACTGCTGCGGGTCCTGTGCTACCCACCATTGAATCCCGTTGCCAGTTGTTGCGTTTTCCGTCTACAGGGGATACTAGCCTTGATACCGGACAGGAGGCGAGCCGTCTTTATGCGGAACAGCTTCTGGAGGAAATAGAGCAAACACCTCTGAGCGAGCGCGCTAAGCTGGTGGACAAGCTAGAGAAGGAAGATATCAATTTGGCGGAGGTTCTCGCCCAACTGTTGCTTATATATCGAGATTTGTCCCTGTGGCAGTTGACTCAAGAAACCCATTTGATCCGAGATGCGGCTAGAGTCGAGCGTTTGCTGCCGGGAGTTGCTGCTAGGCAAGTGGACCTATTGGCGGCTACGGAAGCCATTATTGATGTGCAGAGACGCCTGCAGAATAATGTTAATAAGCGTTTGGCCCTTGAATATCTGGTGTACAGTCTTTAACGAGAGGTAGGAGTTGATATAGTGCCCAATGTAGTTGGTGTCCGCTTTAAACGGGCGGGTAAGATCTATTATTTCGATCCGCTGGAGATAGATTTACGGAAAGGCGACCACGTGATTGTGGAAACGGCACGGGGGCTTGAATATGGCGAAGTGGTAACTTCCATCCGTGAGGTGCCACCCGAAGATGTGGTTGCCCCACTTAAGACGGTTATACGTAAGGCGACGCCGGAGGACGCCTTGCAGTTGGCCGAAAACAAACGCAAGGAAAAAGAAGCCTTTGGCATTGCCGTGGAACGGATAGCTGCCCATGGGTTGGAGATGAAGTTGGTGGATGTGGAACACACCTTTGATGGCAGTAAGATTATTTTCTATTTCACAGCCGACGGTCGGGTGGATTTCCGCGAGTTGGTGAAGGACCTGGCCTCCATTTTCCGCACGCGTATTGAGCTACGCCAGATAGGTGTGCGGGATGAAGCCAAAATGCTGGGTGGGTTAGGCACCTGTGGCCGTCCCCTTTGCTGCAGCACCTTCTTAGGTGACTTTGCTCCCGTATCCATAAAGATGGCCAAGGAGCAGAATCTATCACTTAACCCCGGCAAGATTTCCGGTTTGTGCGGGCGTCTGATGTGCTGTCTGCGGTATGAGTCGGAACTGGCTAGTCCGGAAAGGGGACATAGCTGTCCTTTAGAGGAAGAAGAGCTCATCGAGCCCATCGAGTAGAGACCTTGGCTTATGGCTTAAGCCAGCGGTTACCAATGGCTGCCCTCTTGTTGGGGCGGCCATAGTTTTGCTGGGGGAGGAGGTGGATCATGCGTAAGGAGTTGTTACGACCAGGAGAAAGGTTGGATGATCTTCTGGTGAGCAATCTACACATTATCCAAGATGCCAAGGCCTTCTGCTTTTCTATGGATGCGGTCCTGCTGGCCCATTTCGCCACGATCAGGCCGGGGGATAAGGTGGTTGACCTTGGAACGGGAACTGGTATCGTACCCCTGCTGTTAACGACTCGTGTAACCTGGCTAAGTGTAATCGGTGTAGAGATTCAGCCCGATGTGGCCGAGCGGGCCGAACGCAGCGTTTTGCTAAACAACCTGCAAGATAAGATCCAGATCCGAGTGGGCGATCTGCGTCGTATAGAGGAACTCCTGCCCGGCCATCGTGCCCATCTCATCACTAGCAACCCACCCTATTTGCCCCTAGGGGAAGGGCAAGTCTCCCTAAGTCAATCGCAAGCCATTGCCCGTCATGAAGTCTGCTGTCAGTTTTCCGATGTGGCCAGGGCCGCCGCCTATCTTCTAGGGACCGGAGGGCGCTTCGCTATGGTGCACCGCCCCCAGCGCTTGACCGAGATCTTCTATTGGCTCAACTACTACCACTTGGAGCCCAAACGTATGCGCCTAGTGCATCCCAGGATGGGAAGCGAGCCCAATATGGTACTTGTCGAGAGTATCCGGGACGGTCGGCCGGGGCTGAAGATACTACCTCCCTTGTATGTCTACGAAGGCGAATCCTATACTCCGGAAGTAAGAGCCCTTTATTTTAGGGAAGGAGTGTAACTTAATGGCAGGCAAATTGTGCTTCTGCGCCACCCCCATTGGCAATCTGGGGGATATCACTTTGCGGGTGTTGGAGACATTACGGGCTGCCGATCTAATCGTGGCAGAGGACACTCGCCATACCCGTAAACTCTTAAACCACTATGATATCCATAAACCTCTGCTCAGCTGCCATGAACACAATGAAGCGGACCGCACCGAGGAAATCCTGCAGCGGGTGGCTGCTGGCCAGTTGGTGGCGGTGGTCAGCGATGCTGGCATGCCCGGGATTTCAGATCCGGGTGCAAAGCTGATAGCCGGTGCCATCTCCCAGAATCTTCCCTGGACAGTGTTGCCCGGCGCCTCTGCTGTGCTCACCGGTTTGTTACTGAGTGGGTTGCCGGCGGACCAGTTTGCCTTCTTAGGTTTCCCCCCGCGGCGTAAGAAGGAGCGTCTAAGCTGGTTAGAAGGATTCAAGGCCCTACCCCTTACCCTGGTCTTCTATGAAGCGCCCCACCGCCTGCCCGATTTCTTGCTGGATCTGCTTGCCGTCTATGGGCCTCGGTCGGCGGCACTAGTCAGGGAAATAAGCAAGCAGTACGAAGAGGTGGAACGGGGCACGCTGGAGGAGTTGAGTCAGCTTTACACCAGCAAGGCGGCGCGGGGCGAGTATGTGGTGGTAGTGGAAGGAGGAAGGGGCGAGCAGCAAGGAGGCTTGCCCCTGTCAGAAGCGGTGGATCGAGTTCGTCGTCTGGTGGTTGCTGGACGGGAACCCAGTGTGGCTATTAAGCAAGTGAGCAAGGAGTTGGGCCTTTCTCGGCGGGAGGTGTACAATAGCTACCACCAATCGTCTACCGAAGAGGAAGGGAAACAGGAATAAATTCGTCCAAAACACTTTCCCAATTCTTGACGGTCTATTGGGTATATGTTAATATTGTATCTTGCACGAGTAGGGAAACTAGACATGCCGTTCCCGCAAAGCCTACAACTATCGCCTTTCCGGGCAATAATAGCTTGTTGGGGAGAATAGCGTTGGTAACAGTCGGCAACGCTATTTAGGGATGTCTTATCCCTTTTTTGGCTTTTACTAGCAATGCTAGAAGACCGTCTGTAGCTGCGATTAACTAGGGTTAAGGGGTGAAGAAGTCGATGTATAAACCCATCCCAGCGGGCCTCCGCACTCGGTATTCTTTCGGCCATATAGAAGAAGTTCTTCCTATGCCGGATCTCATCCAGATTCAGCTTGAATCGATGCGGTGGTTCTTGGAAGAAGGGCTGGCTGAAACCTTCCGTGACATTTCTCCTATCACCGACTTCACCGGTAATTTGGTGCTCGAGTTTTTGGATTATCAGTTTGGTGAGCCTAAGTACTCGGTGGAAGAGGCAAAAGAACGGGACGTAACCTATGCTGCTCCACTACGTGTTAAGGCGCGACTAGTTAATAAGGAAACGGGAGAGGTGAAGGAGCAGGAGGTCTTTATGGGCGATTTCCCGCTCATGACCGATCAGGGCACCTTTATCTATAACGGAGCCGAGCGGGTAGTCGTCAGTCAGCTGGTGCGTTCTCCGGGAGTCTATTACACCGAAGATATTGATAGCAACGGCCATAAGATTTTCGGAGCGACGCTCATACCTAATCGCGGCGCGTGGCTAGAAATGGAGACCGACTCTAACGACGTAGTTTATGTGCGTGTTGACCGTACACGCAAGATTCCGGCCACAGTTTTGCTACGGGCGTTAGGCTTTGGTACAGATGCCGAGATAATTAAAGTTTTTGGTGAGGATGCGCCTCTGCAACCCACCCTAGATAAAGACGTAACCGACAGTGAAAGTGAAGGACTGTTGGAGATTTACAAGCGTCTACGGCCGGGCGAGCCGCCGACTGTAGATAGCGCCAAGGCTCTATTGCATTCCCTATTCTTTGATGCACGGCGCTATGACCTGGCCCATGTGGGACGCTATAAACTTTATAAGAAGCTTTCTTTAAAGCGGCGCGTGCTAAACCGCATTTCAGCGCAGACGATTATCGCTACCGAGACTTTGCTGCAGCCAGCCGTTAAGCCCACTGATCCCCGCCCGCCGGTGGCCCCCGGTGAGGTTTTGGTGGCCAAGGGTGAAGTGATTGTGGAGGCAGGCCAGCGCATTACCCGGCGTATTGCTGAACGCCTGGAGGCTGCTGGCGTCAACGAGCTGGAGGTGCAGGTTGACCGCGAAACCCGTGTGCGCATCATTGGCAATGGTCTTTATTACACCACCTGGCAAGAGTCTATTGCCGGGCGTCAGTTGGCCGCCGATATCTTAGGCCCCGATGGTAAGGTACTATTGCCAGCCGGCAGTGAGCTGTATGAGGAGAATATTGCTGTTCTGCAGGCGGCCCATGAGCAGTTGCCGGATAAGCGCATCTTACTTAAGGCTCGGCGGGGTGTGGAAGAGTTTGTCTTGACCGACCGCTATCTGCCTAGTCAAGCAAAGCATATCTCCCGTGACGATATAATAGCGGCCATCAACTATATTTTGTGCCTCATGAAAGGCGTGGGTAGCCCCGATGATATTGACCATCTGGGCAATCGGCGCCTGCGTTGCATCGGCGAACTGCTGCAGAACCAGTTCCGCATCGGTCTGGCGCGGATGGAGCGGGTCGTCAAGGAGCGCATGACCATCCAGGATGTGGATGTGATCACGCCGCAGGCCCTGATCAACATTCGACCGGTAGTGGCCGCCATTAAGGAGTTCTTTGGCAGTTCTCAGCTCTCGCAGTTTATGGATCAGACCAACCCCTTGGCTGAGCTGGCCCATAAGCGGCGCCTAAGTGCTTTGGGCCCCGGTGGTTTGAGCCGTGACCGGGCGGGTGTGGAAGTGCGAGACGTGCACCACTCCCACTATGGCCGCATTTGTCCTATTGAAACCCCTGAGGGCCCCAACGTGGGACTTATCGGTAACCTCAGTACCTATGCCCGTATCAATGCCTATGGTTTTATTGAGACACCCTATCGGGTAGTAGATAAGGAAGCAGGGCGGGTTACCGATGAAATTGAGTATTTGACGGCCGATGAAGAAGATGAGTACGTAATTGCGCAGGCTAATGCGGAGCTAGATGCAGAAAACCGCTTTGTTGAGCCGCGGGTTACCGTTCGCTACAAAGATCAGGTCAAGCTGGTTCCTGCCAACGAAGTGGACTACATGGACGTTTCACCTAAGCAGGTGTTCAGTATTTCCACCACTCTCATTCCCTTCCTGGAGCATGATGATGCTAGCCGGGCTTTGATGGGAGCCAATATGATGAAACAGGCTGTGCCACTGTTGCGTCCGGAAGCGCCTTTGGTAGGAACGGGGATGGAAGAGAAGGCGGCCTTCGATTCCGGCAGCTTGGTGATAGCTGCTCGGAGCGGTGTGGTAACTAGGGTGACTGCGCGAGAAATCGTGGTCCGCAATGACGAAGGTACCGTCGATACCTATAAGCTGTTGAAGTTCCGTCGCTCCAATCAGGGTACCTGTATCAACCAGCGTGCAATCGTGCACCAAGGCGATCGGGTTGAGAAAGGGCAGATTCTGGCCGATGGACCCAGCACCGACAAGGGCGAACTGGCCTTAGGACGCAATGTGTTGTGTGCCTTCATGCCCTGGGGCGGTTATAACTATGAAGACGCCATTCTTCTGAGTGAGCGTCTAGTTATGGACGATACCTTTACTTCCATTCATATAGAGGAATACGAATCGGATGCGCGGGATACCAAGTTGGGTCCCGAAGAAATCACCCGCGACATTCCCAACGTGGGCGAAGATATGCTCAAGGATCTGGATGAGCGGGGCATTATCCGCATTGGCGCGGAAGTGCGGGCAGGAGATATCCTGGTAGGCAAGGTTACCCCGAAGGGGGAAACGGAGCTGACGGCAGAAGAGCGCCTATTGCGTGCCATCTTTGGTGAGAAGGCGCGGGAGGTGCGCGATACTTCGTTGCGTGTTCCCCATGGCGAGGCCGGTATAGTAGTCGATGTGCGCGTATTCACCCGTGAGGCGGGCGACGAACTGCCTCCCGGTGTTAACATGTTGGTTAGGGTGTATATAGCCCAAAAGCGAAAGATCTCGGAAGGCGACAAGATGGCTGGCCGCCATGGTAACAAGGGCGTAGTTGCCCGTATTCTGCCGGTGGAGGATATGCCCTTCCTAGAAGACGGTACGCCCATTGACATTGTGCTCAACCCCTTAGGAGTTCCTTCCCGTATGAACGTGGGTCAGATTATGGAAACCCATCTCGGTTGGGCCGCGAAGGCGCTAGGTATTCATATAGCTACGCCTGTTTTCGACGGTGCGACTGGTGCCGACATTGAGGAAATGCTCAAGAAGACAGGTTTATCTCCTACTGGTAAGTGCACGGTCTACGATGGCCTTACGGGCAAACCCTTTGATAATGAGGTTACCGTTGGTTATATTTACATGCTGAAACTCTTCCATTTGGTAGACGACAAGATTCATGCCCGTTCAACCGGCCCGTACTCGCTGGTTACGCAACAACCGTTGGGCGGTAAGGCCCAGTTTGGTGGTCAGCGTTTCGGTGAGATGGAGGTCTGGGCTCTGGAAGCCTATGGTGCGGCCTACACCCTGCAGGAGATCCTCACGGTCAAGTCTGACGACGTGGTCGGGCGTGTGCGGACCTATGAGGCCATTGTTAAGGGAGAGAACATCCCTGAACCTGGCGTACCCGAGTCCTTTAAGGTATTAATTAAAGAGCTGCAGAGCTTGGGCATGAACATCAAGGTGCTGACGGAAGATCAAGAGGAGATTGAGATCCGCGAGTACGATGAAGATATTAGCGATACGGTGCGGGAGCTCAACTTGAACATGGAAGGGCTAGAGAAGGACGACTATGTGCAGCCGCCAGCGTCAGCAGAAGATGAAGCTCAAGACGACCTCGATGAGGACCTGGACTTTGATGCCGAGTTGGATGATATGGATGAAGATCTGGAGGATGCGGATTCCGACCTCGATCCGGTTCAGCTGGCCAAGGTTCTGAGTGAGCGTTTTGCCGGTTTGGCTGATGAGCGCGTGGCGCAAGAAGAAGAGGCTGAAGAAGCTCCGGAGCCGGAACCGGAAGTAACAGGGGAACTAACCCTTGAAGAGAAGCTGGCACAACTCAGCCGTATTATCGGAACTCGTCTGAAATCTGACAGTGAAACTAAGGACAAGAAGAGAGAAGAGTAACGGCGTTTGCTGAGGTAATGTCTCGAGCTTTAACGTAGTTGTGATGCTTGTCAGGAGTTTAGTTAAAATGCGGCTTAAGACTAGCGCGGCACCTGAGGGCAGCGTTAGTCTTAAGCGCCCGCTATTTTACTATTGAAGGGAGAGTCAGCCATTGTTAGATCTCAACGAGTTCGGTTCTATAAGAATTAGCCTGGCATCCCCTGATTTGATTCGTGAATGGTCTAAGGGTGAAGTTAAGAAGCCGGAGACGATCAACTATCGCACCCTGAAACCAGAAAAAGAAGGGCTATTTTGTGAGCGGATTTTTGGCCCTACTAAAGACTGGGAATGTAACTGTGGGAAGTATAAACGGGTTCGGTATAAAGGTATTGTTTGTGATAAATGCGGTGTGGAAGTTACGCGTTCCAAGGTGCGTCGTGAGCGAATGGGTCATATCGAGTTAGCCGCACCTGTTTCTCACATTTGGTATTTTAAAGGTATCCCTAGCCGTATGGGCCTAATTCTAGATATGTCGCCGCGCCTCTTGGAGCGGGTCCTATACTTCGCCGCCTATGTGGTGCTAGATCCGGGCGATACCGGTCTCTCCTATAAGCAGATCTTGACCGAAACCGAGTATCGTGAAGCCCGTGAGAAATATGGTAACCAGTTTAGGGCTGGTATGGGCGCGGAAGCGGTCAGGGAATTGCTACGCCAGATTGATATTGATGCTTTGAGCAAAGAGTTGAGGGCCGAGGTGGAGAACACCACCGGTCAGCGGCGTATCCGGGCTATCCGGCGCCTAGAAGTGGTGGAGGCCTTCCGCAAATCGGGCAATCGTCCCGAATGGATGATTCTCGATGTGATCCCTGTCATCCCTCCTGATCTGCGACCTATGGTGCAGTTGGACGGCGGTCGTTTTGCCACTTCTGATCTCAATGACCTCTATAGAAGGGTAATTAACCGTAACAACAGGTTGAAACGCCTATTGGAGCTGGGCGCCCCCGATATTATCGTCCGCAACGAAAAGCGTATGTTACAGGAAGCGGTAGACGCGCTGATTGATAATGGTCGGCGGGGGCGTCCGGTTACCGGGCCAGGAAATCGCCCGTTAAAATCCCTCAGTGACATGCTTAAGGGTAAACAGGGCCGTTTCCGTCAGAATCTCTTAGGTAAGCGGGTAGACTATTCGGGTCGGTCGGTTATCGTGGTTGGTCCCGAACTCAAGCTTTATCAATGTGGCCTGCCGAAAGAGATGGCCTTAGAGCTATTCAAGCCCTTCGTCATGAAGAAGCTGGTTAAGGACGGCTATGCCCATAACATCAAGAGTGCCAAGAAAATGGTGGAGCGGGTCCGGGATGAAGTTTGGGATGTGCTGGAGGAAGTAATCCAAGAGCATCCGGTGCTTTTGAACCGGGCACCTACTCTACATCGTCTTGGTATCCAGGCCTTCGAGCCCGTCCTAGTTGAAGGGCGAGCCATTCAGATTCATCCCCTAGTCTGTACTGCTTATAACGCAGACTTTGACGGCGACCAGATGGCGGTACATGTGCCTCTTTCCGCCGAGGCCCAAGCTGAAGCCCGCCTGCTGATGCTGTCTGCCCACAACCTGCTGAATCCGAAGGATGGTCGTCCAGTAGTTACGCCCACCAAGGATATGGTCTTGGGTATCTACTATTTGACCAGTGAGAATGAAAACGCTCTTGGGGCTAATCGCATGTTTGCCTGTCCAGAAGAGGCTGTTATGGCCCATGATGAAGGGACTTTGGCCATTAATGCACCCATTTGGGTACGCTTAGCTCCGGGAACTAAACCGGAGAGGACGACCCTTGGTCGCATTATCCTCAACGAGAACATCCCGCAGGATCTGGGCTTTGTGGATCGTAGTCAACCAGGCAACGCCCATAAACTGGAGATCAACACCCAGGTGGAACGCAAACTACTGGGTAAAATTGTGGAGCGTTGTTATAACAGGCATGGTTCCACCCGTACCACAGAGATCCTTGACAATATTAAACATCTGGGCTTTAAGTATGCCACCCTTTCCGGCATCAGTATCTCCATGAGCGATATTTCCGTGCCGGAGGCCAAGAAGGATATTCTGGCTCGGGCCGACCAACAGGTGGCGGAAATCGAGCGGGCTTTCAGCCGAGGCATGATGAGTGAAGAAGAACGTTACAAGGAAGTTATTGATGTCTGGACTAAGGCTGCTTCGGAAGTGCAGAAGGCGCTCTTCGACTCCATGGACAAGTTTAACCCGGTCTACATGATGGTCATGTCGGGTGCCCGCGGTAACTTCTCTCAGATCACCCAGCTGGGTGGTATGCGTGGTCTTATGTCCGACCCCTCCGGGCGCACCATCGAGCTGCCGATTAAGGCCAGTTTCCATGAGGGTCTAACCGTCTTGGAGTACTTCACTTCTACCCATGGTGCCCGTAAAGGTGCGGCCGACACGGCTATTCGTACTGCCGACTCGGGTTATCTAACTCGACGCCTAGTAGACGTGGCTCAAGACGTGATCGTAAGGGAAGAAGATTGTGGTACCACTGCCGGTATCTATGTGAGTGAGATCGGTGAAGATCGGTACATTATTGAACCCTTGACAGAGCGAATTTCTGGCCGGGTGGCGGCGGAAGATATAGTCGTGAGCGGCTATCGCGATCCGTTTACTGGTGAGATGCAAGAAGGCGAAATCCAACTGATCGCGAGAAATCAGATGTTTACTGAGGAGTTAGCCGAACGGGTGGCCAACTTTGGTGTAATTGTCGCACCCGAAGATGGCGTAGTAACCATTGATCAAGATCGCTTTTTATTTAAAGGAAATAGCGGTAAAGAGTATGTGTTCTATAAAGCTACGCCGGAGCAAGAGGTAGTGGTAGCCGATGGCGCAGCCGTCGCTAAGGGCGACCCGTTGACCCGGGGTCTGATCCGGCAGGTGAAGATCCGCTCCGTATTGACATGTAAGTCGCGTCATGGCGTTTGCGTCAAGTGCTACGGCCGCAACTTGGCTACCGGTAGCATGGTGGAAGTGGGCGAGGCCATTGGTATTATAGCTGCCCAATCCATCGGTGAACCGGGTACCCAGCTGACCATGCGTACCTTCCATACTGGTGGTGTGGCCGGCGGTGACGATATTACGCAAGGTTTGCCACGCGTTGAGGAGTTGTTTGAGGCCCGCAAGCCTAAAGGGCAGGCCGTCATCAGTGAAGTGGCTGGTGTGGTCACAATAGAGGAAAGCAAGGGTGTGCGCACCGTTCATGTGCAGACCGATGATGGCGAAACCAAGAGCTACTCCATTCCGTACGGGGCACGCCTGCGCGTCAAAGATGGTCAGCTGATTGAGGCCGGCGATGAACTCACTCAAGGACCGGTCAATCCCCACGAGTTGTTGCTGGTCCGTGGTATTCGCGGCGTCCAGACTTACCTGTTGCAGGAAGTGCAGAAGGTCTATCGCATGCAAGGCGTGGAAATCAACGACAAACACATCGAAGTAATTGTGCGTCAAATGTTGCGCAAAGTGCGGGTCGACGAAATGGGCGACACCGACCTATTGGCTGGCAGTCTAGTCGATGTGTTTGAGTTCGAGGAAGAGAATGCCCGCGTCATGGAAGAAGGTGGTGAACCGGCGGTAGCCCGTCCGGTGTTGCTGGGAATCACCAAGGCGTCCTTAGCTACCGACTCCTTCTTGTCGGCGGCGTCCTTCCAGGAGACCACCCGCGTGCTGACCGACGCGGCCATTAAGGGTAAGGCTGATCCGTTGCTTGGTCTCAAAGAGAATGTCATCATCGGTAAGCTTATCCCAGCAGGGACAGGCATGGGCGACTATCAACATGTGGTTCTGTCAGTGGCCAATCAGCAAGAAGATTTGGTTGACAGCGATGCTACAGGCAACTATAATGATTAAGTGTGCCTGAGTTTACCTGATTTGGAGGGAGCCAGTTTTGTCGGCAGCTTTAACTCGTTTAAAGTCCGCTAAAGACAAGGTGGTTGGCCTTAAGCAAACAATGAAGGCAGTGCAACGCGGTCAGGCAGAAATAGTCTTCTTGGCTGAAGATGCGGAGCCGCATGTGCTTCGAGATCTACAGAATTTGTGCGAAGAACTGGCAGTGCCCATTGAATGGGTGGCTAGTATGCATGAGTTGGGGAAAGCGGCTGGTATTCAAGTCAGTTCTGCAGCTGCTGCACTATTACGCGTGTGAAAACGAGCTGCCCCTGCTCTCGAGCGGGGGCAGCCAACTACCTACAAGCAACGTACTAGCGTTGCAGGTAAGGCGAGGATGATTGCTAAGCAATCATCCACTTGTGCTTTGTTCAGTTCAGGAGGAAGGAGGTGCTTGCATGCCAACGATCAGTCAACTAATCCGTAGGGGCCGCCAAAAGGTACAGTATAAATCGAAGGCTCCTTCCTTGCAGAGTTGTCCGCAGAAGAGAGGAGTTTGCGTCAGGGTTACTACCATGAGCCCTAAGAAGCCCAACTCCGCTATCCGTAAGATTGCTAGGGTACGTTTGGTTAATGGGCAAGAAGTTACGGCCTATATTCCAGGCGAAGGTCATAACCTGCAAGAGCACTCCGTCGTTCTAGTACGCGGTGGTCGTGTTCGCGATCTACCTGGTGTTCGCTACCATGTGATAAGAGGTGCCCTCGATGCGGGTGGTGTTCAAAACCGTCAACAGGGTCGCTCTAAATATGGTACCAAGCGGGCCAAAGCTAAGAAATAAACTTATGGCAATCTAACTCTTATAGATGGGAGGGAAAAGGATGCCCAGAAAAGGTCCAGTGCCGAAAAGAGACGTTTTGCCAGACCCCATTTATGGCAGTAAGTTGGTGACTCGTTTCATCAATAAGCTGATGAAGGATGGCAAGCGTGGTATAGCGGAACGCATCTTCTATGGAGCTATGGATTTGATTCGGGAGCGTACCGGCAAGGATCCTAAGGAAGTGTTCGAGACAGCGCTCAAGAACGTTTCTCCTTTGCTGGAAGTCAAGGCCCGCCGTGTGGGTGGTGCAACCTATCAGGTACCGGTGGAGGTTTCTCCTGAGCGTCAGCAGATGTTAGCTATCCGCTGGGTAGTGCAGTATGCTCGTACCCGTGGTGAAAAGACAATGATGGAGCGCTTGGCCGCCGAGTTAACCGATGCGGCGCAAGGCGTTGGTAACTCCATTAAGAAGCGCGAGGATACCCACAAGATGGCCGAGGCCAACCGCGCCTTCGCCCATTATCGTTGGTAATAGTATAATCTGGCAAGTATCGTGAGAGAGGAGGGGTATGATGCCGGTTAACTTTGCACTAGACAAAATAAGAAACATTGGAATTATGGCCCATATCGATGCGGGAAAAACGACAACCACTGAACGCATCTTGTTTTACACGGGCAAGGTGCACAGGGTTGGTGAGACGCATGATGGGTCGGCTACGATGGACTGGATGATACAGGAGCAGGAGCGGGGCATTACTATCACCTCAGCAGCTACGACTTGCCAGTGGCGTGATTGTCAGATTAACATTATTGATACGCCCGGGCACGTGGACTTCACCGTAGAGGTGGAGCGCTCTTTACGAGTATTGGACGGTGCGGTAGCAGTTTTCTGTGCTAAGGGAGGGGTTGAGCCCCAGTCCGAAACTGTATGGCGCCAGGCCAATAAATATGGAGTGCCGCGGGTCGCTTATGTCAATAAGATGGATACATTGGGCGCCAACTTTATGCGCGTTGTGGAAATGATGCGCGAGCGCCTGGGCGCCAATGCATTGCCGGTGCAATTGCCTATAGGTCAGGAAGAGTCTTTCCAAGGCGTTGTCGACCTGATTACAATGCAAGCCATCTATTACTTGGATGATCAAGGTACTCACAGTGAGGCAAGGCCTATCCCCGATGATTTACTGGCCGAGGCGCGACGTTTACGGGTGGAACTGATTGAAGCCTTGGCCATGCTGGATGAAGAACTGATGATGCGCTATCTGGAGGGGGACGAGATTACGGCAGGCGACATCCGCAAAGTGTTGCGCAGGGCCGTTCTGTCTTCGGCAGTTGTTCCGGTTTACTGCGGTTCCTCTTATCGGAATAAGGGTGTGCAACCCTTGCTTGATGCCATTGTGGACTATCTACCCTCACCGCTGGATGTACCAGCCATAGTGGGTACAGATCTTAGCGGGCAGCAGATTTCCCGACATCCCAGTAATGATGATCCCTTTTCAGCTCTGGTGTTTAAGATCGTGGCCGATCCCTATGTAGGCAAGCTCGCCTATTTGCGTGTCTACTCGGGAGTGCTGCAAGCGGGGAGTTATGTTCTGAACTCAACTAAGGGGCACCGGGAACGCATTGGTCGCATTCTGCGTATGCATGCCAACCATCGGGAGGATATTACCGAGATTTCTACCGGCGACATTTGCGCCGTTGTGGGTCTGAAAGATACGGTGACCGGGGAAACCCTCTGTGCGGAAGATGCACCTATTGTCTTAGAGAGTATGCAATTCCCGGAGCCGGTCATCTCCCAAGCTATTGAGCCCAAGACCAAGGCTGACCAGGATAAGTTGGCCGTCGCCCTAGCCCGTCTGGCTGAAGAGGACCCCACCTTCCAGACCTATACGGATCAGGAAACGGGGCAGATCATTATTAAAGGCATGGGTGAATTACACTTAGAGATTATCGCCGACCGTCTCGTACGTGAGTTTAAGGTGGGTGCCAATCTCGGTAAGCCCCAGGTGGCCTACCGCGAGACTATCACGCAAGCCGTTAAGGCGGAAGGCAAGTTTGTACGCCAGTCCGGTGGTCGGGGTCAGTACGGACATGTTTGGATTGAGTTTGAGCCCTTGCCCCCAGGAAGCGGTTTTGAGTTTGTTAACAAAATTGTTGGTGGCGTTGTCCCTAAGGAGTATATTGCGCCAGTGGAGGCAGGGATTCGCGAAGCCATGCAGAGCGGTGTTTTGGCCGGCTTCCCAGTAGTGGACATACGGGCCACGCTCTTTGACGGCAGTTATCATGATGTGGACTCTTCGGAAATGGCTTTCCGCATTGCCGCATCCATGGCCTTCAAGAATGGCATGGCTAAGGCTAATCCGGTTCTCCTAGAGCCAGTGATGAGGATTGAAATTGTGGTGCCAGAAGAGTACTTGGGGGATGTGATTGGTGATCTCAACTCCCGGCGAGGCTGGGTGGAAGGGATGGAGACCCATGCTGGTGCCCAGATTATTCGCGGTTTTGTTCCCCTGGCGGAAATGTTTGGGTATACTACAGCTCTACGCTCATTGACCCAAGGTCGAGGTACCAGCAGTATGGAGTTCTATGCCTATGAAGAGATGCCCAAGAGTTTGGCAGAAGAAGTAATCAAGCTTGGACGTTAATTTTAGTATTTAGGAGGTCAAGGAAATGGCTAAGCAAAAGTTCGAACGCACTAAGCCCCACGTAAACGTGGGTACTATCGGTCATATCGACCATGGCAAGACCACATTAACGGCTGCCTTAACTACCGTTCTTTCCACTGCCGGCCGTGCTCAGAAGATGGCCTATGATCAAATTGACAAGGCGCCAGAAGAAAAAGCACGCGGAATCACCATCAATACTTCGCACGTTGAGTATGAGTCGGACAATCGCCACTATGCCCACGTGGACTGCCCCGGTCACGCCGACTACATCAAGAACATGATCACCGGTGCAGCCCAGATGGACGGTGCAATTCTAGTCGTCTCGGCAGCTGACGGCCCGATGCCTCAAACTCGTGAGCACATCCTGTTAGCCCGTCAGGTTAACGTGCCCCATATCGTTGTCTTCCTGAACAAGGCCGATATGGTTGACGACCCCGAGCTGCTCGAGCTGGTTGAGATGGAAGTGCGCGAGCTGCTCAGCGAGTACGAATATCCGGGCGACGATATCCCGATCGTAGCCGGTTCTGCTCTCAAGGCTCTCGAGTGCGGTTGCGGTTCCCGCGATTGCCAGTGGTGCGGCAAGATCTGGGAGCTCATCGATGCGGTAGACGCCTACGTCCCGACGCCACAGCGTGAGACCGACAAACCGTTCCTAATGCCTGTAGAAGACGTGTTCACCATCACCGGTCGTGGTACAGTGGCTACCGGTCGTATCGAGCGCGGTACCATCTCCCCTGGTACTGAGGTGGAGATTGTGGGTCTTTCCGACGAGTCTCGCAAGACCGTGGTTACCGGTGTGGAAATGTTCCGCAAGCTGCTGGATGTGGCTGAAGCTGGTGACAACGTGGGTCTCTTGCTGCGCGGTGTAGATCGCGACTCCATCGAGCGTGGTCAAGTATTGGCTAAGCCCGGTTCCATCAAGCCGCACACCAAGTTCAAAGCCGAAGTTTACGTCCTGCGTAAAGAAGAAGGTGGCCGTCATACCGCATTCTTCAGCGGTTATCGTCCTCAGTTCTACTTCCGTACAACCGACGTAACTGGTG
>JAKOXL010000019.1 GCA_029781045.1 Bacillota bacterium
CCACATACTGCCGGCCACCAGCGAATGCCCTCCCAGAATTATGGGGATAGGCGCCTCGAAGGCAGCGGCCGTCAACTCTTCTACCAGAGGGTGGCCTATGCTATCGAGCCAGCCTAGGTCAGAAGCAAAGCGTTGACCTTCGGAAAGATTGAGCCGATAGTGGGCAAAGATAATGCGAGTATCGATAAAGGCCGCATCGGCAATAGAACTAATATAATCCACTAACCCCTGAGGGGACAACTTCTCCATCAGAAAAGCCAACAGGGAATGGACCTCACCCCGTTCGGCACGCCCCATGGCCCGCATGCCCCGTTCTTCCGAAATGACACGCAGGCGAGAGCGGTAATACATTCCGATATGCTGCATAGTCCAGGGATTAACCCTCCCGGCCAAGAAAATATGACTGTCGGGGGAGGCCAGATGATTCAACGCTTGGCGCAGGCGGGAATTATCCCAGTTGAGGCTTGTAATGGCCTGTCGGGTATGTTTCTCGACCCGTGGCGAGAGAGACATTACCAGTACGTCGCTAGGGGTGTCCACATCAAAATGCACACCTACCGAATGGGGCAAAAAAACACGCTCTAGCCCTGCCCCTTGGCGCAGGCGAGTGGGTAGCACATTATCGTTGTCGGGCAGATCAATCATGTTTATGGCTTGAGCCGGCGTGAAAGCCACAATATCGGCCGACTGGGGGTTGTTGGTGTAAACCACATTCTTGTATCGTCGCAAATCGCGGGCTATTTGGCGAAACTCGTCGGCTGTGAGAAAGGGACAAGAAGCACCCCCCATATAGATCACGCCGCCTAATTGGCCCTGGTTAATCACGTATTGTAGACAGCGTCCGAAATGAAAAGGCGGATCTTCGGGCACCACGACGGCCCCCAGTTTTGTAGCCGCCTCTGCCAATTCGGGATAATTGGTTGATAGGTAAACCACATCGATTTCTGGAATGTGGCGCAGCTTAGCGATAGCGTCTAAAGTCATGCCCCGGCGCACGCTAACCATTTGTTGCTCGACCAGATCGGTAGGCTGCCCGCCTTCCAAAATAACAACGCCGATACGCTCCTTATACATAGTGTTCTCCCTTCCTGCTGCGCCCAAGTGGCCTTCTTGCCAGCGCCATCATCTTCCTAGTCTCCTTTGATAGTATCAGACAGAAGCCCAATATGCTAAACCTTTTCGGGTATGCCTAACATTTTCGCCGCACAGGTTAGCCACTCCTGCCTCCGGTCTATAAGATTCAGAGCCGGCCCAGGGCCGGCTCTGTTAGGCTAGATATATTTAATTTTCCGGTTCTATCAATCCGTAATTGCCATCTTTTCGCCTGTATACTACCGCAAAGTGCTCGGTTTCCGCATTCATGAATACAAAGAAATCATGGTTTAGCAGGTTCATCTGCAGCACCGCTTCCTCGACCGGCATCGGTTTCATAGCAAAACGCTTAGAACGAACGATCCGCGGTCCTTCATCCATATCTTCCGACTCGGCAGGAATAGCTACTCCGTTCTTGAATTCGTTGGTACGTAGACGTCGCGAAATACGGGTTTTGTAACGGTCGATCTGCCTTTCCAGTTTATCGGTGACCAGATCGATAGAGGCATACATGTCGGGGCTGGATTCCTCACCCCGAAGGATCAGACCATCTATCATGGCGGTCACTTCCACTGTATGGCGGTCCTTCTCCACGGTGAGCATCACTTGTGCCTCCAGTGGCTGGTCGAAAAACTTACCCAGCCGTTCCACCTTCTTGGTCGCATAGTCCCGCAGGGCATCAGTGAGCTGGATGTTCTTTCCCCTAACAATGATCTGCATGTGACCAACTCCCTTCGCGGCTTTGTGTTAATAGTATTCTACACTAACGTGTTAGAATCCTGTTGGCCGACGAAAAATCTGGTTAATTATATATAATACTATAAACCAAAGGCGTAGTAAAATACCCCTTTGTAGTTATCATATTATGGCCCACCACCCTAAAAATAATTAAAACCCCAGGGAAAACTACCCTGGGGTGAAGGTGTCGATTAGAGCTTGACAACATTGGCCGCTTGGGGACCACGGGGGCCTTCCACCACATCAAACTCCACTTGTTGGCCTTCATCGAGCGTCTTGAATCCTTCACCTTGGATGGCGGAGAAGTGTACGAAAACATCTTCGTTGCCGTCTGTAGTGATGAACCCGTAGCCCTTTTTCTGGTTGAACCATTTTACTGTACCGATCATGTTAGGACATTCCTCCTAAAGTTAATGCAGCGCTTCTGCGCTAAACCACTATATCACCCCAGTAGCTGGAAGTCAAATAAGTTTCAACGAATTTTGGTCAGAATAGAAGGAGGTTCCCCCATTGAATTACTGGCTTCTGAAAACCGAACCCGACGAGTATAGCTTTGCCGATCTGATGCAAGCCGGCCGCGACATGTGGGATGGCGTACGCAACCACACGGCCCAGCGCCATTTGCGGAGCATGCAACCTGGCGACCTGGCCTTTATCTATCACACCGGCAAAGAACGGGCTATCGTGGGCATCGCCGAGTGATGACCCACGCCTACCCCGACCCCACCGCCGACAACTGCAAATGGCAGGCCATCGACGTGGCCGCCCGCCAGCCTTTGCCCCGCCCTGTCACCTTGAGAGAGATCAAATCCTGGCCTGAGCTGGCCCAGTGGGAGCTGGTGCGCCTACCCCGCCTCTCCGTCATGCCCGTGCCTGAGGAGGCATGGAGGATGGTGATGGAAGCGGCACAATTAGAATCTTGAGGCCGAATTTGCCCTTTTATACTGGCTCCTCGGACCCCCTAGTCTTTCAACATATTAAAGTCAGCATTTAGAGTCGACAACATTGTTAGCAGCCCATTGGGCTGCTTTATGTCTTAATAATACACAGCCTCCGAATCCCCACACATTAGCTACTCACTCGTCCTCTTGCCCTACATATAACAATAAGGAATTTCTTCTTTGTGGCTGTAATAAGCAAAGGGGATTTTGCACAAAATGTCGAATTTACATATTAAATAAGAGTGCACGTGCTGAAAGGTTCTTCAAACAGGAGGTGAGTGAATGAGAACCAGGGATATCAAGTCAGCAAACCGTGATGCATACCTAAGAGATTCAGCCGGTCGACTTGGCAAGTGTTACTATTGCGGGCAAACAGTATATTTCTTGCACAAGGGAAACAACAAATGGAAAGTTTATGAATCTTGGCGTGCTGGAAATTGTGACGAAGATGAATGGATTCCTCATTTTTGCTCCAGTTATACAGCAAATAGAAGGGCATCTTCATCAAATGATAGCTACGCGGATTCCACAATAGCGAAAGACGAAGTCGTGTGCAATAATTGCTATCTGTTAATGCCTCGGACACTTGCCAAGTGTGATAACTGTGGCGCGAAATTGCCATAGGACAGTTGATTCGTGGCCTGACGAATCCTTACCTGTAAATTATTCGCATATCTTTGCGGGCCGGTCACCGACCGGCCCCTACAAATGTTCCTCCGTTGCAGCTCGTGCTATAACCAATTGGCACCTATGAATCATGAATGATTATCCATGCGGGCCGACCACCGGGCGGCCCCTACCATACCTCAAAATTGCAGTGGTTTACCTGCACCCCACCGGTTTCGTAGGGGCGCTGCGGTGCTGCGCCCGTGGGCTCTCAAAACATTTGGGATGTTGCCGGCGCAATACAGTTGCTGCGCCCGGATGTGGTGCCAATTACAGACAAAAAAATAGAACCGCTACCACACGGTCCTATTTCTTCTCATCTAAGAATCTGGCGGCATTGGGCTGTGGTGCACTCTTGTAGGCCCGCATGGCCGTTTGGCCCCGCTGCACGTTGCTCATCTCACCCCGTAGGCCCTGCATCACCTGCCGCACTTCGCTTTCACATTCTCTATCTATTTCTTGAATAGCTTCCGCTACCTGCCGCAGCTGAGCCAATACCTGCTCCAGCGGCTCCACACTTTGTGCGGGCAGCTTCTGGCGTAAGTTGCTCACGTTAACCTCGGGCAGATCCAAGCATGTAGCAATCTCTTGTGCCAACATCTGCGCCTGCCGAGAAAGCTCACCTATTTCTTGTGCCAAGCTTTCTCGTCTTTCCAAGATCCCATTCAGCACGGCAAAATTGCTGACAGCCACACACTTAGCCTGCTCCTCCGCTAAGGCCAGCATACGCTGAAAACGTTCCAACTCCTGATGATAAACATCAACTAGCTGCGCTAACTTAGTGGTTACCATCGGCCGCTCCTGCTGCCTGGCGCCGCGCCAGCATGATTGCCTCTACCCAGGTGCTGCGCAGGTCGCGCACCATATTCACTACCTCATCTATGATATCCCCATCTTTCCCCAAGTTGGCGTCTAAAGCTCGGCGGTAGAGGTAATCGTAAAG
>JAKOXL010000033.1 GCA_029781045.1 Bacillota bacterium
ACCGGGTCGGCGTCATGGGCCAGCTGGTAGGCCGACAGAATATCGGCTGCGCAAGCCACGCCGCAGGGGTTGGTGTGTTTCACGGCTACGGCCGCCGGCTGCTCGAACTCTTGCACCAGACTGAGGGCAGCGTCGGCATCATAGAGGTTACAGTAAGAGAGCTCTTTACCCTGCAACTGGCGTGCCCGAGCCAGAATCGGCCCCGCCGCTTGCGGCTCGCGATAGAAGGCTGCCACCTGATGGGGGTTCTCACCGTAGCGCAACATCTGCTGGCGTTCAAAAGAGAGCGTAATGGTCTCCGGTAGTACTTCATCCGGCGCAAACTGTTGCCCCAAATAGGCGGCAATCATGGCATCATAATGGGCCGTATGCCGGAAGGCGGCTAGAGCCAGCTCTTGCCGCAGCTGCTGCGGCACTTCACCCTGATGACGCAGACAGTCAATGATCTGCGGATAGCGGGCCGGGTCAGTGACAACGGTGACGAAAGCGTGGTTCTTGGCAGCAGCCCGCACCATGCTGGGGCCACCCACGTCGATGTTCTCTATGGCCTCCTCTAGAGTCACATGGGGGCGGGCGATAGTGGCAGCAAAGGGATAAAGGTTGCACACCACCAGATCAATCGTCTCTATGCCTTGCTGGGCTAATGCTCGCATATGCTCTTCGCTGTCGCGGCGAGCTAGAATTCCGCCATGAATATGGGGATGCAGGGTCTTGACCCGCCCATCGAGGATTTCGGGAAAACTGGTAACTGCATCAACTGGCTGCACCGGTATGCCCTGTTCTGTCAACAGGCGGTAGGTGCCACCAGTGGAGATGAGCTCCACTCCCAGTTCTACAAGGGCCTGGGCAAACTCCACCAGGCCCGTCTTGTCGGAAACGCTTAACAAAGCCCGCTTTATCACTCTTCTTCCCCTCCATCGGCCGAAGTGATACAAACACGGCGTCCTTTTCTTTGCAAACGACCTGTCAAATAGTAGCGAACTGCCTGCACATACAAACGGTGTTCTACAGCTAGTACCCGCTCTGCCAGAGTGTTAACGGTATCGTCGTCATAGACGGGCACCGCCTCCTGCAGGATGATGGGACCGTTGTCCACCCCAGCTTCCACAAAGATGATGCTGGCCCCGCTCACCTTAGCTCCGTAGTCTAGGACCGCTTGGTGTACCCGCTGCCCATAGAAGCCGGGCCCACAGAAGGCAGGAATCAGAGACGGATGAGTATTCATGATGCGCCCTTCATAGCGACGAACGAAGTCAGCGCTCAAGACTGACAGGAAGCCAGCCAGCAGTATAAGGTCAGGCTGATAGGGCTCTAAAGCCTCCAAGAGGGCCAGGCTATATGCTTCATTGTCACGGTAGGCTCGGCGTGGTACCACTAAAGTGGGAATACCGGCCTTCGCCGCCCGCTCCAAAGCAAAGGCGTCGGCACGAGAGCTAATAACAATGGCTATTTCGGCGGGCAGCAAGTTGCAAGCTATGGCGTCAATCATAGCCTGCAGATTCGTGCCACTGCCCGATACTAAAACGGCGAGCTTAGCTGGCACGGTAAATCACCCCGTTACCCGCCACCACTTCACCCAAGATCCAGGCCTGTTCACCGAGAGACTGGGCAGCGGCCAGACAAGCGTCTGCCTCTTCTTGTGGTACAACCAGAACAAAACCCACACCCATATTAAAGGTACGATAACTCTCCTCGGGCGCCAGATTGCCCAACCGTTCCAGATAGCGAAAAATGGGGGGCACCTGCCAACTGTTGAGATCAACGGCGGCAGCGTAGCCTGCGGGCAATACACGGGGCACATTCTCAGTGATGCCTCCGCCAGTGATATGGGCCATACCTCGAATGGTGAACCTAGGTAACAACTGTAGCACTGTTGGCACATAGATCCGGGTAGGGGTGAGCAGCAACTCGGCCAGAGTTTGTTCACTCAGTTCGGGCACCCGGTCGGAAAGCTGGTGGCCAGCCACCTCCAAGATCAGTTTGCGCACCAGAGAAAAGCCGTTGCTGTGCAGGCCGCTGGAGGCCAAGGCGATAAGTACATCGCCTTGGCGAATGGTGGAGCCGTCAATGACGGCCTCCCGGTCTACCACTCCCACGGCAAAGCCGGCCAGATCATAATCATTCTCTCCGTACATGCCCGGCATCTCAGCCGTTTCACCGCCGATGAGGGCGCAACCGGCCTGGCGGCACCCCTCAGCCACCCCTTCCACCAAGGCAGCAATCTTCTCCGGTATCAACTTACCACAAGCTATATAATCCAGAAAAAAGAGGGGCTCGGCACCCTGAACTAGGATATCGTTGACACACATGGCCACACAATCGATGCCTACTGTATTGTGCTTATCGGCCATAATGGCCAGCATAATCTTGGTGCCTACGCCATCGGTGCCAGCTACTAGAACCGGTTGTTTGTAGCCCTTTTGCGGCAAGGTGATAAGGCCGCCAAAGCCGCCCACATCACCCAGCACTTCGGGTCGAAAGGTGGAACGAATGGAACGCTTCATCAGTTCTACAGCCCGGTTGCCGGCGTCCACGTCCACTCCGGCCGCTCTATAGGTGATGGAATTCATACGACTCAATTCCTTTCCTGACAAACTTGTACTGGATACTTGCCGGTCAGGCAAGACAAGCAATTACCACCGATGGGAACAGCTTTCAGTAGTCCCTCTAGACTAAGGAAGGCAAGGGAATCGGCTCCGATCATCTGCCGGATTTCTTCAATAGAATATTTGGCCGCCACCAACTCACTGGCGCTGGGTGTATCGATGCCATAGTAACAAGGGGCGATGTAGGGCGGACTGGAGATGCGCATATGCACCTCGGTGGCACCAGCGTCTCGCAAGGCGCGGATCAGGTTGCGGCTGGTGGTTCCGCGTACAATAGAGTCCTCCACCACAACCACCCGTTTCCCTTCCAACACATGGCGGTTAGGATTCAACTTCAGACGTACTTTCAGATTGCGTTGTGACTGGCCAGGAGAAATAAAGGTACGGCCCACATAACGGTTCTTGACCAGACCTTCTTCATAGGGCAGCCCCGATTCTAAAGCATAGCCTACGGCCGCGGGCACACCTGAGTCGGGTACGCCGATAACGATATCGGCAGCGGCTGGTTGCTCTTGGGCTAGAATGCGGCCTAAGCTGCGGCGTACTGCGTGTACATTGAGCCCGTCCACTACCGAGTCCACACGGGCAAAGTAGATATACTCAAAGATGCAGGAGTGTCGTTCCACTTCCGGACCCAGCAGGCGTTCACTGCGCAAACCGTTCTGATCGATGATGATCATTTCTCCGGGCAGCACATCACGGATGAGTTCGGCGCCCATGGCATCAAAGGCGCAAGACTCGGAGGCAATAACATAGCCGGAACCAAGCCGCCCTAATACTAGAGGACGGAAACCATGTTTATCGCGGACGGCAATGAGGGTGTCGTCACTCTGTAAAACCAGACTGTAGGCTCCCTGCACTTGGCTGAGGGCCCTTTGTACCGCAGTGACGATGCCCTCCCGTCGATAGCGGGCGATAAGATTCAATATGACTTCGGTATCACTAGTGGTCTGGAATATCTGTCCATTTTCCTCCAGCTCACGGCGGATACGATTAGTGTTGGTTAGGTTACCGTTGAGGGCCAAAGCCATGCTACCCTGCAAATAACGCACTATCAGGGGTTGGGCATTGTCAGCTCCCATATCACTACTGGTACCATAGCGCACGTGGCCAATACCTAAGCGGGGCTTAATGCTGTGCAACTGTTGTAAACAAGCAGAGGTAACCACTTCGGAGACAAGGCCCGGACCTCTGGCCAACTCCAGCTGTCTTCCGTTGCTGACTGCAATACCGGCGCTTTCTTCGCCTCGATGCTGCAGAGCAAAAAGGCCGATATACAAGAGCCATGGTAAGTCTTCGCCCACTTCGTAGGCGGCAATAACACCACATTCTTCTTTTAATGCGTCTAGTTCTGCATAAGGCATGGTATAGCCTCCTGCCAAGCCTTGGCGGCTTCGGATAGTTCTAGATCAAGGCATCGGTTTCCATTTAGCTCTAGGGTGAGCTTCGTGCCACCAACTGTGCCCAGCACTAGCGCTGGCACACCGGCAGCTTGAGCCGCAGATAGGAAGGCCTCTTGCTGATCGACGGCAACAGTAACTAGTACTCGGGACTGGCTCTCAGCGAATAGTAGCACGTCGGGCCGCAGGGTGGACTCCAGCGTAAGCTGGCAACCCAACTGGCCACCGATGGCTGCTTCGGCAATGGCCACAGCCAAACCACCTTCAGCACAATCATGGGCCGACTTTACTTGCCCTGCTCTGATTTGGGTTAACAAGAACTTCTGCAAGTTGGTTTCGACGGTCAGGTCCAAAGCCGGCGGCGCGCCCGCCTCTAGACCATGCACCCGCTGCAGGTATTCACTGCCGCCCAATTCGGGCTTGGTTTCGCCCAACAGAATCACCACATCGCCGGCGGCCTTAAACTCTTGGGTAACAAACTTCTCGGCCTCCGGCAGCAGCCCCACAACGCCTACGGCAGGAGTAGGATATATGGCTTGTCCGTCGGTTTCGTTATACAGGCTCACGTTTCCACTGATAACAGGAGTTTCTAAGGCGCGGCAGGCATCGGCCATACCCCGTACTGCTTCCTTCAACTGCCAGAAGATCTCGGGCCGCTCGGGACTACCGAAGTTGAGACAGTTGGTGACAGCTAGGGGCTCAGCACCGCTGCAAACCAAATTACGGGCTGCCTCCGCCACCGCGATCATTCCGCCCACATAAGGATCTAAATAGACATAACGGCTATTGCAATCCACACTGATGGCCAAGGCCTTGTTGGTTCCAGGCACCCTTACAATGCCAGCATCGGAACCAGCAGGTAGCAAGGTCTCGTCCTCGCTCCCATGCTCAAACTGTTGGTAAATCCAGGCCTTGCTGGCAATATTGGGGCTAGCCAACAACTGAAGAAGAACTGCATTTAAATCGCCCGGGCAGCCCACTTCCTCCAAGTCCAGCTGCTGCACCGCGTCTTGCCAACTGGGCCGCTCAGCAGCTGCCTGATACACAGGGGCTTCTTCCGTCAGGTGCTTAGCCAACACTTCGGCCACCACCTGTCCCCCTTCTTTAATGCGGAAGTAGCCATCGTCGGTAACTCGACCCACTACCGTAGCATCCACATCCCACTTCGCGCAAACAGACTCTACGTCGGCTACCCGCTCGGGTTCAACAACGATCAGCATGCGCTCTTGGGTTTCGGAAAGCATGATCTCATAGGCGGTTAGACTGGGATCCCGTTTTGGGACCAGGTCCATATCCAACTCCACACCAGTGTTGGCCCGGCTAGCCATTTCGCAACCGGAGGAGGTAAAGCCAGCAGCACCCAGATCCTGCATTCCCACAATAACCTTCTGGGCGATTAGCTCCAAGCAAGCTTCCATAAGCCTTTTCTCCAAGTCGGGATCGCCTTCTTGAGTCTTCTCGGGTGCTTTGGCACCGGTTCCCGACAGCTCATCGGAAGCAAAGGTGGCACCGTGTATACCTTCTGGCCCAGTGGGGGCCCCTAGCACCATAACCACATTTCCCACGCCGCGGGCGACGCCTTTCGCCAGTTCATCGTGGTTAACCAGACCAACGCACATGGCATTGACGAGGCAGTTGCCTCGATAGCTGTCGTTAAAGTAGACTTCGCCAGCAACCGAGGGTACTCCCAGAGTATTGCCATAATCGGCCATGCCGGCCACCGCACCACGTAGCAGATAACGTTGATGGTCTTCGCTCAACTCACCAAAGCGCAAAGAGTTGGCGAGAGCGATGGGACGAGCTCCCATAGCAAAGACGTCGCGCACAATACCACCCACACCGGTGGCAGCACCATGATAGGGTTCGATCGCCGAAGGGTGGTTATGGCTTTCCAGTTTGAAAACTACGGCCTGACCATCACCAATATCCACCACACCTGCGTTTTCTCCCGGACCCACTAGCACACGGGGACCAGAGGTAGGAAAAATCTTTAACACGGGCTTCGAGTGCTTATAACTACAATGCTCAGACCACATAGAAGCGAACATGCCTAACTCTACTCGGTTGGGTTCGCGACCCATTAACTCAACAATACGCTCATACTCATGATCTTTAAGTCCCATTTCGCGCCAGAGCTGATTAGCCATCTTTCTGTGCCTCCTAAGCTAGATTTACAACAGAATAGATCAAACGTGCCAAACAACCTGATTATAAGTCGCCCTGCGTGTAGCAACCTTGATACACCTAGAGTCCCAACCGGGCAAAGATCTTGTCCACCGCCGCCAAATGGTAGGAAAAGTCAAAACAAGCTCGCAGATTGGCCTCCGGCAGTACTTTTCTGATCTCGGCATCGGTAAGCAGCAAGTCTAGGAAATCGACGCCAGTTTGCCAAGCTTGCATGGCGTACTTTTGCACCAAATCATAGGCCTGTTCCCGGGTCATACCCCGATCGATCAAGGCAAGGAGTACCCGTTGAGAAAAGACCAGTCCATGGGTAACCTGCATATTGCGTCGCATATTTTCCGGGTAGACATGCAAATCGCGGATTACCCGAGTCATGACATGCAGCATATAGTGCACGGCTAAAGTGGCGTCGGGTAGGATGATGCGCTCCACGGAGGAATGGGAGATGTCTCTTTCATGCCACAAGGTCATATCTTCAAATCCGGCGATGGCATAACCACGCACCACACGAGCTAGTCCACAAACCCGCTCGCACATGATGGGGTTACGCTTGTGGGGCATGGCCGAGGACCCTTTTTGGCCCTGCCGGAAGGGCTCTTCCACTTCACGGGTTTCGGTTTTTTGCAGGCCCCGTATCTCGGTGGCCAGTTTTTCCAGAGAGCCGGCTAGAATCGCCAGAGTGCTCAATAGCTGCGCATGGCGATCCCGCTGTAAAGTTTGGGTGGAGATGGGAGCCGGCTTGAGCCCCATGCGGGAGCAGACATACTCTTCGACGAAGGGATCGATATTGGCATAGGTACCTACTGCTCCCGACAGTTTGCCATAGGCCATATTCTCGCGCGCCTGCTGGAGACGCTCAAGATTACGCTCCATTTCGGCCACATAGAGGGCCATTTTTAGACCAAAGGTGGTGGGCTCCGCATGTACTCCGTGGGTGCGACCCATCATAATCGTATATTTGTGCTCCTGAGCTTGACGCTTTAGTTCCTCTTGCAGTTTGAGTATGTCGTTTTTGATGATGTCGAGGGCTTGTACCACCATGGCCGATAAGGCCGTGTCCACCACATCCGTAGAGGTGAGACCGTAGTGAATCCATTTGGATTCGGGCCCCAAGCTCTCGGCTACACAGCGGGTAAAGGCCACCACATCATGGTTAGTTTCCTTCTCAATCTCCAAAACCCGGTCTACGGTAAAAGTGGCTTTTTGCTTAATTAACTCAACATCTTCCCGGGGAATTATCCCCAGCTCGGCCCAAGCTTCGCAGGCGTAGATTTCGATTTCTAACCAACGACGAAACTTGTTTTCCAGAGTCCAGATGGCTTGCATATCGGGCAAGGAATAGCGATCTATCACTTACTTATCGGCACTCCTCTCTGCCAAATAGGCTTTATAACCTAAAGCTTGGAGACGACGATCTTTGCTTAGCACCGCCTCCGCCATACTTTGTTTGTACTGCTGCAAGGCAGCACTTAGTTCTTCATCATTGGTGGCAAGTATCTGCAGGGCAAGTAGAGCCGCGTTTTTGGCCGCGCCAATGCCTACCGTAGCTACAGGCACTCCCGGAGGCATCTGCACAATGCTATAGAGGGCATCTTGGCCATCTAGGACTTTGCTCTGCAGAGGGACTCCGATCACTGGCAAGGTGGTGTGTGCGGCAATCACTCCGGGCAGGTGGGCTGCCATTCCAGCGGCGGCAATGATGACTTTGAACTGCTGGTCCTTAGCCTCACTGGCGAAGGTCGCCACCTCTTGTGGCACCCGATGGGCCGAAAGAATGCGCAGAGAAAAACCTATACCGAACTCCTCCAGTGTAGAACAAGCGGCAGCCATAACTGGCAAATCCGAATCGCTGCCTAGGACTATCAGTACTTTTGGCTCCAAACCCATTATGCTAGCCCCTTTCATCCGATATTTGGGAGATAAAAAACGAGAGAGTGTCTGGGCAGACTACCCCCTCGTTGTCTGGACTGCCCTAACCCCAAATTAGCCAAGCGATAAATAGGGCACTCAAAAGGTACATGGTAGGAGAAACTTCTTTATGACGGCCAGAGAAGAGGCGCAGAGCTGTGTAAGACAGTATGCCCCAAACAATACCGTCGGCAATGGAGAAACAGAAAGGCATCATAGCAATTGTCAAGAAGGCGGGAATAGCCTCCAGATAATCGGCGAAGTTAATCTTGGTCACCGGCTCCATCATGAACACACCCACGATGATCAGAATGGGAGCAGTGGCAGCGCCCGGGATCAAGAAGGCTAAAGGAGACAGGAATAAGGAAGCGATGAACAGGAGTCCGGTTACCACAGCGGTGAGACCAGTGCGCCCACCTTCAGCGACACCAGCGGCACTCTCCACGTAAGTGGTTACAGTGCTGGTACCAAGGGCAGCGCCTGCCATGGTACCGATAGCATCGGCCATAAGAGCTTTATTAGCCCGCGGCAGATTGCCATTTTCATCGAGCATATTGGCTTTGCTGGCCACGCCCACAAAAGTTCCGATGGAGTCAAACAGGTCGACGAAACCGAAGGAGAAGACCAGAGGGATAAAGGCTAGTCCCATGGCCGCTAGTTCTTTGAAACCATCAATGAACTTGAGAGCCGTAGGAGCAAGGGAAGGCGGGGCGGCCACAAAACTGCTGATACCAGTAGGCGGGGCTACTAGACCGGTTGCCATACCAACGACTGTTGTTCCCAGAATGCCCCAAAGCAAAGCTCCCTTAACTTTCATAACAACCATGATGCCAGTGAAAACCAAACCAAAGAGAGCCAATAGGACGTTGGGATCACCCAGATTTCCAAGTACAAAAGCATTGGCACCGCCATCATAGGCAATTATCCCTGCGTTCTTGAAACCGAGAAGAGCGATAAACAGTCCGATACCAGTAGTAACAGCCATTTTCAAACTGTGCGGGATACTATTGACAATCGCCTCGCGGGCTCTAGTTAGGGTAAGGACGAAGAACAAGATACCTGAAACCATGACAACAGCTAGAGCCGCCTGCCAACCTATTCTAGGAGCCACAGTGTAGGCGAAGAAAGCATTAAGACCCATGCCCGAAGCCAACGCAAAAGGATAATTGGCATAGAGTCCCATTAGGATGCTTGACAAGCCGGCGGAAAGAACGGTGGCTACCAGAACGGCGCCTGAGTCAAGTCCTGCAGCCGACAAAATCGACGGGTTAACGATGATGATGTAAGCCATCGTCATAAAGGTGGTGATGCCGGCTAGGATTTCTGTCTTGACGTCTGTGTTGTTTTCCTTGAGTTTGAACAGTTTCTCCAGCATAATCCTTCCTCCTCGTTTCTTGCTGGTTAGGTCTCCCGTTCCTGCCCAATCATTTCCAACCCTAGTGTTTCCGCGTTGGAAAAAACTAAGCCCGGGTGGGGAGCTTTTCTTGAAACCTCCCCGCCCGGGCTTTTATCCCACCGGTGTAGCCTCGCCACGAAACTGCGAGACTTACGTCGCTCGGTCCAGACTGGCAGAAACCACGGAACCCTAGACGCACTTTCCATAGAATATTAAATTTCCTAACCTCAGGCCCATCATAGCACTGGAGAATTTGCTCGTCAAGTGGTTGGTCAAAATTAGGCCTGCCTGCACCAGCATACATGGTCATCAAAACACATATTAATATATATCCTTTAATTATTACAAGGAACACCTTGATATTATTTAAGAATTATGCTACGCTTATGCAAATAACGCTACTTCGGAGGTGTATGAGATGCCAACCACCGAGTTCATTCCCATGCGCGATGGGTGCCGGTTAGCTACCGACATCTATCTGCCAGAAGGCGGCACTGGAAGCTTTCCTGTGCTCTTGATGATGACGCCTTATGGACGCCAAGGGCTAAGCAGGTTGGCCGAACCCTTCTCTGCCGCCGGTTACGCCGTTATCATACAGGATGTGCGAGGACGCGGCGAATCTGAGGGCGAATTTCGGCCCATCGCTCAGGAGAAAGAAGACGGCCCAGTGACAGTGGAATGGATCAAACGACAGCCCTGGTTTGATGCCAAGGCTGGTATCGGCATCATTGGCGTCTCCTATCTGGGAGAGGTAGGTTTAGCTCTGGCAGCGCGCTGTCCTGAGGTGCGTGCCATGCTCAATGTGGGCGGCATGGCAGATTTCTATGACGTTTCCCACCAGGGTGGCGCATTGAAGATCCATCACGCCCTGCCCTGGACGATCATAACCAGTCGCTCACCCCAGCCCAGCCTGAAAGGCGATCATTGGCTACAGACCTATGCCACCTGGCCACTGCAAGAGGCAGCTGCTGCCGCCGGCTTCCCCAACCCCCTCTGGGTGGAGGCAGTCGCCCATCCCAGTCGCGATGAGTATTGGGACACCTGGAGCGTACGCGACGATCTGCCCCAGGTGAACATCCCCATTCTCCATGTCTCTGGCTGGTACGACATCTGCCTGGGTGCAACCCTAGAACTGTATAGCTACTTTCAAAAGCAAGCAACTGCCCCGCAACAGCTTTTCCTCGGCCCTTGGAGCCACAACGGCATTATTGGCGGCCAGCAAGAGCTAGCTGGAGTTGACTTTGGCAAAGAGTCGGTAAGTCAAGTGATTCCTCGCGCCCTAGCCTGGTTCAATCGCTACTTGAAAGAAGGGACAGACGATCCGCCCCAAGGAGCTCCAGTAAATATCTGGCTCAACGGTGAAAACCGCTGGCTGACCAGCCAAGAGTGGCCACCGACGGAGACTACGCCAGCCAGTCTCTACTTAGGCGCCAACGGCACACTGACGCGCGAGACCGGGGCCTCAGGCAGCAGCTCCTTCACTCACAACCCGGAGGATCCGGCACCAACTCTGGGCGGTTCGGTTTGGGAGTTCCCTTCCGCCGGCCTTGACCCAGGACCAGTTGATCAGTCGCCGCTCTTGGCACGCGAGGACACCCTCTGCTTCAGCACCCCAGTACTCTCTGCGCCGTTAACCCTAGCCGGCCCTGCCGAGTGTCGCCTGTTTGCCTCTATCAGCGGCGAAACAGCTGACTTCGTTGTGCGGCTTGTAGATGTGCTACCCGACGGCCAGTGCCGTTTCGTGGCCGATGGCATCCTGCGCGCCCATTACCGGATGGGTACCCACAAAATACAGCCAGTTCAGCCCGGTGTGGTAGAGGAATATCTAGTAGATCTCTGGGCAGTGGGCCACACCTTCCAGCCTGGACATCGCTTGGGCCTAATCATATCGGGGGCATCCTTCCCCAAATGGGACATCAACCGCGGTACTCTAAGCGGCCAAATTCGGCCCTGCCAACAGACCGTTCACTTTGGGGAGTCCTTTCCATCAGCCTTGCACTTCCACCAATTAAAACAGGGTTAGGCATCAGACCTAACCCTTTGTCACTAATTAAGCCGGTTAAGAGCAGGCTTTCTAGCACGCACTATCATAATGACCGGTATTTCATCCTCCGTATCTTTTTCTTCATAGAACCCGTCTATGACAAGCCCGTTAGTGAAACATAGGTTGAATATTTCCTGCAGCGAGCGATGATAGTAATTCTGCACCACCGGTTGCCCTTTAAGGGCCTCACCCTGATGGCTGCAGGATGTCAGATACTTGTCGGTGGGCCGTTGGAAACAGGGATGGTGGGTGGCAAAGACGAAGATTCCGTTGGGGTCGAGCATTTGGGCTACGGCCCGAAACAGAGGCTCTATATTAGCAATGTCCATGATAGCCATAAGCGACACAGCCTTGTTAAACCTCTTGTTATTTGCCAGCTTCATGAGGCCGTCATAGTCGGTGGCATCACAGACTGCGAAGGTAATTCGGTCAAGGAAGACCCGCCTTCTCTCTCTGGCGTGGGCGATCATCTTCTCGCTGAAGTCGAAGGCCACCACCTCAGCTCCCAGTTCTGCCATGCGGGCCGAGAAATTGCCAGTACCGCAGGCAATGTCGAGAATATGGTCGCCCGGCTGCACCTGCAGCAGTTTCTCCACCGGAGGACGCACGATTTCCCTATGAAACACATTGGAATCGTCCCCCATGTAGGTGTCCCAAAAGTCGGCGTTAGTCTCCCAGATAACCTTATCTTCAGCTGTACCCATATTCACCATCCTCCTGCGGTGATATCTCAGGCCGCTTCTGCCTGCGACTCGATCAGTTCAGCTTGAACAAAAGCCTTGCTGTAAAGGGCCGCCGTAGGTGTCAGTAACCCCGCTACCAGAACCATCACTACCCGCAAAGAAGTGGCTGTACCGATCAGCCCCAGAACTGGTCCCCCGGCCGTTTGACCAATGGCATCCATCTGCCCGTGCATAGACAACACTGTGGCCCGGACGCGGCTTCCCACATGGCGATTGATCCAGACACTGATTAATGGCCGTTTCAGATCCACCACCACCGTAATCACAAAAAAGGCAATGGCTGCCACCAGAAAGCTGGGAGCTAAACCGAAGACCAGCATAAACAGCAGGTGCAGAATACTTAGGACCAGCAAATGGCGGCTGACCTGACGGTCGGTGCCAGTGTTCAATCTCTTGCGGGCCCAGGTCAAAGCAGCAATGCTTAAGAGTTTACCACCCAGATTCAGTAACCCAAACCAGAAAACGGGCTGGTAGTCTCCCACCTGAGGCAAGGCGACAGTCTGTAGAAAGTGGGCCTCCCATAAGCGGTCAAAACCTTCGGAAGCAGCACCGACAAAAAAGGCGGTAACCATCAGCAGCATCAGCACCTGCTTGCCGTGAACCAGCTTCAATCCACCCCCAAAGGTATGGCCAATAGCTCCCACCCATTTGCTGTCGCCTGGGGCTACTGGCTGAAAGTTCCTTTCCTGCATGGCTGAGATGGCATAGAGGCCTAGCGCCCCATGGACAACAGCCCCAACAAGAAAGGGAAGATGTAAAGCAAGGCTGGAGAGGGCAATACTGATGGCCATGCCCAGTAGTCCGGCCATCTGAGCCAACTGACTGGCCCGCAGGAACACGGCCCCCGTGTCTTTCTCTCCCATCTCGTCTGTGACCCAAGCTTCATGGGCACCACTAATGCAGGTTACACCCACACCCCGAATCACCTCGCCTAAGAGCAAAAGACCAAAGAGAGGGAAAGTAGCCGGCAAAAAGGTCGCCGCCATCCAAGGAATAAGGCCCATTAGCAAGCTGGCACCACCGATAAGGAAAATGCCGATGATCACCGACAGCCGCCTACTATAAAGGTCGGAGATAAGCCCCGTTGGTATTTCGCACAGCAGGACTGTGATCTGGTGGGCGGTGCCGATAAGCACCAATTGCAGTGGGTTTAATCCGAAATAGGTGATATGGTAAATGGCAGCCAAGGTATACATGATATCATCAGCCAGCGAGAGAATAACCCGGTTAATAATAAAGACCTTTGCTGCCCCTGTATTTCTTGTCATACTAACCTCCTATGACTGAACGGCTCCCTTTTCTTTGGCATCGGCAAAAATCTGCTGCACCGCTTGCCAGATAAGCTGAGAGCCAGCCTGAACATGACGATTGCTTTCCAGCAGCTGTTCGTAAGAAACATGATGGGTTCGCCAAGCATAGTAATCGGTCAAGTGGTTCTGTAATATGGGTTCGAAACGATCGATGGCAGCGGCAAACTTGGCTTCCGGTGTTTCCTGTGCTTCAAACTCTTGCCAGAGGGCCATAAACTCCTGCTTCTGGTCAGAGGGCAAAAGACCAAAAATCCTTTCCGCGGCCGCCCTTTCCTTTGCCTGAGCCAAGGTCCTATTCTGCTGGTCGTAGACGATGACATCGCCGGCATCGATCTCTACAATGTCATGGATCAGGACCATTTTGATCACCTTGGCCACATTCACCTTTTCGTTGGCATGCTCACTCAGCACCATGGCCATGAGCGCCAAATGCCAGGCATGTTCCGCGTCGTTTTCAAAACGGGAGCCATCAAACAGCTTTGTCTTTCTAAACACGTGCTTAAGCTTGTCTATTTCGACTAAGAACTCAATTTGTTGCTTAAATCGTTCCATTTTGTATAGTTCCTCCTCCTATCTACCCAACTAGGTGACGGTCACAGCAAGCCCAAAAGAGGACATAGTAGTGCCTTTGGCGAAATACTGTCTGCCTAACAATCATATCGGGTTCCCGAGTACATATAAAGGGGGGCTTGCCAGGCCCTTCTGTACTCTCGACATTGTGCCGAATGGAGGGATAACATTGAGGAAGATCCCAAGGTTCTGGGCTAGAGTAACCATTTTGCTGGCAGGAATAGGCATCGCTCTCCTCTATGCAGGCATCTTCACCCCTGCACCAGCGCGTGTATTAGGCTACTTAGCCGGCGTCTGCATCGTTACCAGCCTTGGCATCAAGTATCTCGTACTTCGCTGTTCCTATTGCGGCTGGGGCGGCATGATTCCCCGCTGGAGCAAGCCAGAGACTATCCACTGCCCTAAGTGCGGAAAAGTCCCCGAGTATGACTACTAACATAATCCTTTAACCAGTTTCTTGCCTAGAGTAGCCAGTTATGGGGAGACAAGATCATGCCCTTATCTAAAACGAAGTTGATGTAAACGAGAGCCGCATGCTTTAAGGAGTGGTCAAGCGCAGAGGCCACCAGCCCGTGGAATGGAGGCATCCCAGCTTGACCCTACGCCAGTTTATCCGCAAGAAACAGTAGCAGATCATAGTCGGCAGCTAACTCCTGACTGACTTTAGCCACAGCCGCACAACAGATGGCTGTATCTTGCTTGCATTGGCAGCCAAGAAGTTAGAGACATCTGTTTGCAGATCTCCCGATATGGTTACGTGACGAAGATACTGCCAGCGTGACAATTGACGCACCTCTCTTCCTCCCCTTTGAAAGTCCCCTTGCCCTCTACATAATAGCCCTTCATGTATCTTTTGGTTCCCTACATAGGGGTCTTTTCCCTACCAGATAGAGAAAATGTCCCTATAAAGCAAAGGGGGAACGCGTTTGCGTTCCCCTTGAGTCTAAGTTTCCACTAAGCTACTACCGAGCAGCAGGAAAGAACTACTCCCACTCAATAGTTCCCGGTGGTTTGGAGGTAATATCGTAGACCACTCGGTTGACGCCGTCCACTTCCGTCACTATGCGCTTAGCTATCCGCTCCAGCAGATCATAGGGGAGGCGGACCCATTCGGCCGTCATGGCATCCACACTGTTGACGGCACGGATGGCTATCAGATGGGCATAGGTGCGCTCGTGACCACTGACACCTACTGTCTGTACATCGGGAAGAATAGCAAAGGCCTGCCAAATAGAATTATAAAGCCCCGCCTGCTTGATTTCTTCGGTAACAATGGCATCGGCGCGCCGCAGGACCTCCAACTTCTCTGCCGTTACTTCTCCTAGACAGCGTACTCCCAGACCGGGGCCGGGGAAAGGATGACGATGAACTATACTCTCGGGCAGGCCCAACAGGGCGGCCACTTCGCGTACCTCGTCTTTGAATAGCTCTCGCAGCGGCTCCACCAACTCAAAGGTCAAATCCTCTGGCAGCCCGCCCACGTTGTGGTGGGACTTAACTAAGGCGCCCCCTATACCGCTTTCGATCACATCTGGATAAATGGTGCCTTGTACTAAGAAGGCTGCATCGCCCAACTTGCGGGCCTCTTCCTCGAAGACCCGGATAAACTCGTTGCCGATGATCTTTCGCTTCTGCTCCGGATCTCTTACGCCTGCAAGAGCATTGAGGAACCGCTGGCGAGCATCGACGGCCACCAGCTGCATCTGTAGGTGCTGGCCGAAGAACCGAACTACCTCTTCCGGCTCTCCCAGGCGCATTAGTCCGTGATCCACAAAGATACAGGTCAACTGATTCCCCACCGCTTTATGCACCAGCACGGCCGACACAGCCGAGTCGATACCACCGCTGAGCCCACAGACGACTCTCCCGTCGCCTACCTGAGCTTTAATACGAGCCACCGCCTCCTCTATAAAACTGGCCATTGACCAGTCGGCCCGACACTGGGCTTGTTGCATGAGGAAGCTCTCCAGTTCTGTCTCATCCAGATCGGCAGCAACCACCAGCGTGGGAACTCCCAGCTGGGTAAAACGGGTCATAAGCTCTTCACTCGGGTTCCCGTCCAGCACCAGGGCTTGGGGCCTTACCGCTTGACTGCGCTCCCAAACATCCTCCAGAGGCCAAATCTCGCTGTACACATGCAATGCTCGAGTACGGCGGGCGATCAACTGGGCCTGCCGCCCTCCTAAGTCGACAACAACCACCACTTGCCGTTGTTGCGTGGTCACGATAGCACCTCCAACCTCTCCAAAAAATATTGGACTGATTATAGCAATGCCAGGAACTAACTGTCAAATGGATCGCTGTACAACTCTCAGAAGAAAAAGAGACCCCGCTAGACTAGGGTCTAACGGGGCTATGCGCCAGTCGAGCTTATCTTACATCATATCCATGCCGCCCATGCCGGGGTTGGACGAGTTGTTAGCCGGCTGCGGCTTATCAGCCACGAGGGCTTCGGTGGTGAGAACCATGGCGGCAATGCTGGCGGCGTTCTGCAAAGCAAAGCGAGTTACCTTGGCCGGGTCAACAATGCCTTGTTTCATCATGTCGACGAACTGGCCGCTGCGAGCATCGAAGCCCCAACCAGCCGGTTGCTCCTTGGTCTTCTCGACGATGACAGCGCCTTCTAGGCCTGCATTGTCAGCAATCTGGCGTACCGGCTCTTCGAGGGCACGACGTACAATGGCCACACCAGTGGCTTCGTCACCCTCCAGCTCCAGCTTATCAAGAGCAGGAATAACCGATAGCAGAGCTACGCCACCGCCAGGAACCATACCTTCTTCCACACCAGCGCGGGTAGCTGCCAAGGCGTCCTCTAAGCGGGTCTTCTTTTCTTTGAGCTCAACTTCCGTGGCGGCACCCACATGGATAACGGCTACGCCACCGGCCAGTTTAGCCAAGCGCTCTTGCAGTTTTTCTTTATCGAAGTCAGAGGTGGTCTCTTCGATCTGGGCCTTGATTTGAGCCACGCGCCGCTTGATGGCTTCTTCATCGCCAGCGCCATCAACGATAACGGTTTCTTCTTTAGCTACGCGCACTTGACGGGCACGACCGAGCATGTCGATATCGGCACTCTTGAGTTCGAGACCCAAGTCTTCGGTGATAACGGTACCCTTGGTCAAAATGGCGATGTCTTCCAGCATAGCTTTACGACGATCACCGAAACCAGGAGCCTTAACGGCTACACAGTTGAAGGTACCGCGCAGTTTGTTGACCAGAATGGTGGCCAAAGCTTCACCCTCCAGATCTTCGGCGATGATCAATAAGGGCTTACCGCGCTGTACCACCTTCTCTAGGATAGGCAGAATATCATGGATAGCAGAGATCTTGCGGTCCGTGATCAAGATGAAAGGATCATCGAGAACGGCTTCCATCTTCTCCGCGTCGGTTACCATGTAAGGAGATACGTAACCGCGGTCGAATTGCATACCTTCCACGACTTCGAGAGTGGTGGCAGTAGTCTTGGCTTCCTCAACAGTGATAACGCCGTCCTTACCAACCTTCTCCATAGCGTCGGCAATCAGCTTGCCGATTTCTTCGTCGTCGGCCGAGATAGAGGCCACCTGGGTGATGGCTTCTTTGGTCTCGATTGGAACGGCTAGCTTAGCGATTTCATCAACGGCCACCTTAACGGCCTTTTCAATACCGCGGCGGATGCTCATGGGGTTGGCTCCGGCGGTGACATTCTTCATACCTTCGCGCACCATGGCTTGAGCCAACAGGGTAGCAGTAGTGGTACCGTCACCGGCCACGTCTTGAGTCTTGGTGGCAACTTCTTTAACCAGCTGGGCACCCATGTTCTCGAAGGGATCTTCCAGCTCAATCTCACGAGCGATAGAAACACCGTCGTTGGTGATGACAGGAGCACCGAACTTCTTCTCCAGAACCACGTTGCGGCCTTTGGGCCCCAGGGTTACCTTAACGGTATCGGCGAGAATATCAATACCGCGCTGGAGGGCACGGCGTGCGTCTTCATTAAAGCATATCTGTTTTGCCATCTCTTATGTAGCCTCCTTATTTCTTTACGATTGCTAATACGTCGGATTCTCTTAGAACTAGATATTCTTCCCCGTCAATTTTAACTTCAGTTCCAGCATACTTGGAGTAGATGATGCGGTCGCCCACCTTGACCTCCATAGGAATGCGGGAACCATTTTCGGCCACCTTACCAGGGCCAACGGCTAGAACTTCACCCTCTTGGGGCTTTTCTTTGGCCGTGTCTGGCAAAACGATCCCGCTCTTGGTTTTCTCCTCTTGCGCAATAGCCTTCACTACAATGCGGTCTGCTAATGGTTGTAGGTTCAATTGGAAAACCTCCTTACTTCAGTTTTTAGTGGCTTATTATTAGCACTCACCGGTGGCGAGTGCTAATAATAATATACCCAGGGGCTGAGTTCATATGCAAATAAAACCAGTTCTCCTAGGGCTTTGTTAGCGGCCAATAATGACGATTTTCGCCCCCTTTTCTTGCTATTGCTCGCTTTTTCTCCCCCAGCTGCCATCATACCCTTGCTCGGGAAAGTTATGCCTGGGAAGGAACGCGCCAACAGCGGCGATCGGTCACCACATAGCATAAGGGATGATCCCAGGGATCCGCATCTATAGCCTCCACCAGCTGCCAATCGTAGCCGTAACCAATGGTCAAGCAAGCGGGTGACACCTGCGGTAAGAAGCGGTCATAATAGCCGCCTCCATAACCAATGCGGTAACCCCTAAGGTCAAAGGCAGCCCCCGGCACAATGACCGCCTGTAAACTGGCCGGCTCCACTATCTCATAACTACCGGGAGCCGGCTCTAAGATACCATAGGCTGCCGGGCGCAGTGCATCTAGACTAGTTACCAATGCTGGGGTCAGCCGCCGGGTGGCCCTATCGGTCAGGGGCAACACCACTTCTCCACCCTGTTCTTCTAACCAGCGAGCCACCATCAGTGTATCCAGTTCCCCTCTAAACGGCATGTACAACATAACCCGCTCGCTGCCGGTAAGCAGGGTCTGAACCTGTAATAGAGCCCCTTCTGCTGCCTGCTTACGCGCCTCTTCCGTCAATGCCAGACGCCGGGTCAACATGGCCTGGCGCATTTCCTTTTTCTCCAATACTAGTCGCCACCTTCGTCAAAGTATGCGTTGTCAAGCATAAACATCCCGCATTCCCACTGTCGAAAGGTGTTGATTAACGTAAAGGGGTTTATTCCCCGCTTGTCAACAGAATAGTCCACAGAAGGAATGCTGATTTCTAAGTTATCCCCCGTTTTATCCACATTATCCACAGAAACTACATAATACAACTTCCTACTTTTCCACAGACTCTAGACTATGCACCTCAATATATTCACAGCTTATCCACAGCAACTATTTCCAGTTAGTTAGGGGCAGGTTGGCCACTGCATTGAGGTCAAGCCCAGCAAATTTGCCAGCCCGCCAATAATGGTAGCCGGCTGCCGCAATCATGGCCGCATTATCGGTGCAAAGTCTAAGCGGTGGGAAACGAACCTCTATTCCGTGTTCAGCCGCTACCTGCGTTAGGCTTGTCCGCAAATAGCCATTGGCGGCCACACCACCGGCCACATAGAGTATCGGAACCTCCTTGGCCTGCGCAGCAGCAACCGCCTTCGCTACCAAGACTTCCACAACGGCTTCTTGGAAACTGGCAGCCACATCGGCCACCGGAACTGAACACCCCTTTTGCTCAAAACGATGCAACTCGTTGAGCACAGCCGACTTCAAACCGCTAAAACTGAAGTTGAAGGAATCGGGCTCCAACCAGGCCCGGGGGAAACCGAAGGCCTGCGGATTCCCTTCTCTTGCCAATCGCTCGATTTCCGGTCCCCCTGGATAGGGCAGGCCAAGGGCTCGTGCGATTTTATCAAAGGCTTCGCCGGCAGCGTCATCAAGTGTATGTCCAAGCGACTCATATTGGCCATGGTCAGGCATATAGATCAGGTCCGTATGCCCCCCCGAAACTACTAGACATAACAGGGGCAACTGCACCTGGTGGGCCAAGAAATTGGCATAGATATGCCCTTCCAGATGGTTAACTCCCACTAGAGGCAAAGATAGGCTATAGGCCAAAGCCTTGGCATAGGAGAGACCCACCAGCAGCGCCCCCACAAGTCCGGGGCCGGCGGTAACCGCAATATGGGAGAGATCATCCCAGCCTATCTGAGCGTCCTGCAACGCCGTCTCTACCACCGGGACAATGGCCTCCACATGCTGCCGGGAGGCTATCTCGGGCACCACTCCGCCATAGCGACGGTGTACCGGAATTTGGGTTGAGATCACATTAGAAAGAACCTTTTCACCGGCCTCCACCACGGCGGCCGATGTTTCGTCACAACTGGTTTCGATACCAAGCGTCAAGATGGGCTTCCGAATGATACTCGCCTCCTAATGGGTCTGACCCAAGGTAGTTAAGCTGGCAATATCATCGAGACTATCCTTCCACATGATCAAGGCATCTTCCCCGTTGTCGGTATAATAGCCGGGGCGTACTCCTTGAAAGTAAAAACCATGCTTGCGGTACAGTTGTTGGGCAGTCGTGTTGTGTCGACGCACCTCTAGGGTAGCCCGATTCGCACCACGTTCCTTAGCACGGGCTAGAAGCGCCAACAGAATCTGGCTTCCCAGCCCCTTACCTTGCCACCCAGGATGGACAGCCACATTAGTAATATGGGCTTCATCTAGAATAATCCACGTGCCAGCATAGGCTACAATTTGTCCATCTATCTTACCAACTATATAAAGGGCATAATGGTTTTCCGTCAGCTCCGTTTGAAAAGCGAAGCGGGACCAGGGTGTAGGGAAGCAGAGTCGTTCTATGGCTAACACCTCGTCCAGATCGCTAACTCGCATTTCTTCAACAGTCATCTTTGGGGACATTCTACCTTCCTCCCAACCTTTGCTCGGCTTGTGAGGCCCTGATATAGGCGGGACGCAGCTCTTCTACCGTCACCGGTTGCTGCCCGGTGGCCAGCGCCACCAGAGCTAAGCTACTGGCCCGGGGCCAATCGTGGAGTGGATTGGCAAAGAGGGCCTGCGGAATGCGTTCAAGAATCTGCCCCTGATATATGCCGGCACCTTCTCCCACAAAACGCACTGAGCCCCCCTCCAGCAAAGGCGAAGCCAGCAGTTCCGATAAGGCCATGGCAGTTGGGGACATAAGGGTTAGGAGGTCCTTTTCCTGACGCTCAAATACGGCCGTATAGACCTGCTGCCGCCGTGCGTCCAGCAGGGGGACAACCACACCGGCCGGTTGCTGCCAGGCTAGGGCCTCTAAAGTGGAAACCGCATAAAGCGGGGTGTGGTGAGCATGGGCCAGACCCTTGGCAGTGGCCAAACCGATACGCAATCCGGTAAAGGAACCAGGCCCGGCAGAAACGGCAATGCTATCGATATCGGGCAGCTTCATCTCGGCCATACGTAAGACTTGATCGATCATAGGCAGTAAACGTTCCGAATGGGTTAGGGCCACGCGCGAGGTCATCTCGGCCAGCACCTGGTCATCGGAGCCCACGGCCACACTGGCCACCAGCGTGGCGCTTTCAATTGCTAGCCACCGCATCCAACCACTCCTTCTGCAACTGTTCACCCCGAACACCTTGGGCACTAATCTCTAAACGACGACTATTAGGTCCGGTAACGACAAAATCTATTTGTAGGTAGCTAAGGGGGAGGGCTTGGGCAAACTGGTGTCCCCACTCGATAAGCAACACGCCTTCACCATCCAGATAATCTTCCCACCCGGCAGCCCAGAGTTCGCCTTCGCTGTTGAGGCGATAGAAATCCACGTGATAGACGGGAAAAGCCGGAGTGTGATAGACATTGACCAAACTAAAGGTGGGGCTTTGCACCGCTTGCTCTGGGCTAAGTTGGGCCAGTAAAGCTTGGGCAAAGAAGGTTTTGCCCGTTCCCAAAGAGCCATTCAATACAACCGCGTCGCCCGGCAGGAGCAGCGGTGCCAACGCCGCCGCGAAGCGTCGGGTATCGATCTCCGAGTTACTAGTTAAAAAGGCCGGCATGTGGGTCACCCCCTTTATCCTGAAAGCACAGATTACCATATTTCCCACGTCCTAATTATAGTGTTCTTCCTAGGGCACCACAAGTTACCGACTTACCTTGACGCTGTCAGGTCTCTACTCTATAATCTAAGGTAGAACCTTCAGGGCAGGGTGTAATTCCCGACCGGTGGTAATGCGTGAAGCTAGCCCACGAGCCGCAAGGCAGAGCTGGTGCGATTCCAGCGCCGACGGTATAGTCCGGATGGTAGAAGGTGCGTTTATACGTGCTATTTTGCTGCCCTGGAGGTCATTCCAGGGCTTTTTGTTTGGTCAAAACTCTTGGGGGAGGTAATCGGATGCAAGCAAACAAAACTCGTAACCTGGTAATGATCTCCTTATTGGCCGCCATGTCTTTCGTCTTGATGTATGCGGTGCAAATACCGCTGCTGCCAGCCGCACCCTTTCTTAAGTGGGATCCCAGTGACCTGCCCAACGTGTTGGGAGGTCTAGTTTTGGGCCCGGGGGCTGCCTTTTTCATCGCACTGCTTAAGTGTTTGCTATTCCTGCTGCTTAAGGGCAGCGAAGGCCCCATTGGTGCTTTCATGGCCTTTGCCTCTAGTGTGGCATTGGCTGTGCCCTGCTGTATTATCTACCGCCGGTGGTCAAATCACCTGGGTTTTCTCTTGAGCTTACTGGTAAGCACAGCAATACTCACCCTGACCATGGGCTTAGTCAACTATTATTGGGCTCTGGGAGCCTGGGGCATTCCAGTAGCCCAACGCCTGCCTCTAATCAAGACAGCCATTCTGCCCTTTAACATGTTGCGGGGAGTGCTCAGCTCGGCCCTCATCTATCCGGTTTACTTGGCCCTGCGCCAGTCCCTTACCCGCTTTGTGCTTAAACAAAAGAGAGGCGAACTGGCTTAAGCCCGTTCGCCTTTTGCTTTATGCATAGGGAGGCGTGTTCGTCTCTTACTTTAGGATACCTGTGACCATACAGTATCCCCTTAGACTTTCCTTCTACCTGCTAAACCCGGGCCTTCTGCCAACCGCCGTGGTGGAAACGGAGGGAGGAAACAAGTGCCCGCACTCCGTGGTCAACAGACATAGCAATCCAAGCTCCCGCCAGACCCAACTCCATCACATTTACCAACAGGTAGGCTGCGCCCAGACGTCCGGCCCAAATGCCCAGCATAGTTACCAGCATGACAAAGCGAGTATCGCCAGCCCCTCGCAACGAGCCCATCATAACAAAGGTGGCACCCATGATGGGCTGCACAAGAGCGATAATGCGAAGGCAGATCACACCCTGTTCGATTACGGCCGGGTCATTGGTATAAAACCCGATGATTTGCCGCGGGAAAAAGTACAGCAGCAGACCGAGAAATCCCATGGTCAACATGGCCAAGCGACGCGACTCAATGCCATAACGCTTGGCCCGTTCTGGCATATCGGCACCCAAGCTCTGACCCACCAAGGTGGTGGAGGCCATGGAAAAGCCCATGCCAGGGGTGAAGGTAATACCTTCCGAGTTAATAGCAATTTGATGGGCAGCATAGGGGATAGTTCCTAGACCCGATACGGTGCGGGCATAAAGCATCATACCTAGCCGCATAATCAACTGCTCCATGCTGGCGGGCAGACCCACGTTGAGGATGCGCTTGATCAAATCCCAATCGGGGCGATAGGACTGCCCCCGCTGAAAGTGCAGCACAAACTTACCACTAAAGAAGACGGATAGTACCAAGATAAAGGCAACCATATGGGAGATGAGGGTGGCCACCGCAGCACCCGCCACTCCTAACCGAGGGAAGGGGCCCACACCGAAGATGAGGAAAAAGTTTAGAACAATGTTGATGATGTTGGCCAGTGCGTTTACGCACATGGGAGTGCGCATATCTCCGGCACCGCGAAGCACGCCATTAAGGATCATGCTAGTGAGGGAGAACACCAGGCTGGCCCCAATAATACGGGAATAGGTGATGGCTAACGGAGCCACATCGGCTTCAGCTTTCATAAAGTGGATCATGGCTGGGGCGAAGAAGTATACCGCCACCATCAGAACTAGCGATGTACTTAGGGCCAAGATTAGGGACTGCCGCGCCGCCCGGTTGGCGGTCTTGTAATCTTGAGCGCCCATCAAACGGGCGATGAGGGCTGTACTACCGATGCTGATGGCAGAGAAAACAGCGTTGGCGGTAAAAATGGGCTGGTTACTCAAACCTACTGCCGCAATGGCGCTGGCGCCTAAGCCACCTACCATGATCATATCCGCCATGCTCACCAGTGTAACCAATAGTTGTTCTATAATGGCGGGAAAGGCTAGGTTCCAGATTTTCGCTTGAATCTGCCTTCGGCTCAGTTCCCCTTGCTCACCCACTAAGGGCTGGGCCACAACCTGTTCGGTCACTGCCATTACCACCCCTCCTCCTTTTTGTAACACGAAACTTTTTCTAAGCCTAACATAAGTCAGGGGAGTAATGGTAGTTACACATTCGTAACCGGAGAAGGGCGCCTTTAATGGCGCCCTTGGTCCGCTTCTTTAGCCAATTCTTCAATTCGGCAAATCAGTCTCTCCAACAACGTCCGGTCAGAGAGGATAGTAGCCGCATCGGTGAAGATATGCTCGTTCTCGGTGTAGACCCCCAAGAGTGGAGTAAAAGCGTGCACTAGCGAGCCGGCCACAAAAGATATAGGCTTGCTCAGCTCTAAGAAGAACACGGCCGGCACTTCCATGCCAAACCGTTGCACTGCCTTCGCCACCCGCTGGATCAGCTGGTTGGCCGCTTCCGGCGTAGTCTCATATCCAGGCTGCCATTGGAACAAAGGCGCCACCTCCTACCTACTGGCCCGCTTTCCTATCCTTACCACTAGCTTGTCCCAATCCGGCAGCCCTTATGAAAACAAAAAGCTGGGTGGGGAATATCCCCATCCAGCTTCTTGTTGCAAACTAACCTTCAATCAACTCAACGTTGGCGCGTGGAACGGTGACCGTTTCACCGGTTTCCAGCTTAGCCACCAACACACGGGCTTTAGTACCTGATTCGATCTGCTGCAACTCCGGCGGCAGGGCAACGATGGTAGCCAGCTTGCCGAAGTAGGGCTCGCGGATGATACGAATCAAGGTTCCTACTTCCATACCACCACTGAACACGGTGTCATGAACTTCACTTTCTTCCTCTAGGGCCACGATAACTTCAGGCCGCATAACACCGGCGCGAATCTGAGTAGCACCATTGATGGAGGCTACCTTACCATCTAGCGACTTCAGTAACTTGAAGGTCTTATCAGCCATACGGATCTGGCCAAAACCTTCGGTCATGATGATGGTCAGGTTGATATCTTCTTGACCGGTAATAGCCACACCAATGTCATAGCCGAGGAAGGTGACTAGGTCACGGTCAATGAGTCCACCTGCTACGATGCCGACTACGCCCACCTGGTCTGCCTTTTGAATGGCATCTAGAGTTACCAGAGAGCCACCAACGACTACGCAGCCCTTCATATCAGGAGTAATCTTATCGGCAGTTAGCACTTCATTAGGATCATCGACGGCCATCCGCAGAACACCCTGCCGCTCGCCACCGACACCAAAGATACCTTGTACGAGAGCGGCATGGGTCTGGATAACAACGCCCTCACGATCAAGTATTTCGATTACCTTGCCGGGAATATAGGCATCGATTTCAATCGGAATAGCCGGTCCGCGAAGAGTGATCTGTCCGGTGATCGGAGAGATAATATCGAGTGTACCGTCGATCGGCGACTCCAAGGTGGACTTGAATAGACCGAAGAAACTCTTCTTCTCGGCGATGATCTCGCCCTTCTTAACAGTGTCGCCTTCCTTCTTCAGCATGCAATCGGGTACGTCTTCCGGTTCCAGACCGAGCTTGTTGGCTACGTTAACGGTTTCCGGATCGCCGGGGATTTTGGTACGAGCCACGATGGTCTCGGGTCTAACCGTGTCACCCAGATTAACCAGCACCTCACCTAGAATGGGGAGGCGGCGGCGCTTGGTGATAATCGTCGAGTCAGTAACCTTTAAACCTGGCGTATATGCATGAGCCATCTCTTACACTCCCTTCGCGAGGCCTATCTATTTCTTCACGTACTTGGCCAGAACGTCCATTGGATAGACGTCTAGAGCCTTGTACCATTCAACCAGCTTGCGGATACGGTTTTCGGTGTCCGATGGCAGGAAGAACGGCTGCCGTCCGCGGGCATCGATAATCAAGCCGCCAACGCCGCCCTCCAACTGGGCCTTCACCTCATGGCCGCGTCCGGCGCCCACATCGAAACCGCGGGCTGGACGGATAACTACATCGGCATGACCTTCTGCCAGCGGAATTGTGTCAATGCTACCATAAGGCACCGACTTCTCCACTACTTGGCCATTGGGTAGAGTGGCAATCACGGTGACGCAAGGATCGCCTTCCTTAGCTTCGCCAACAGGAGCGATTGCCGTACCTAGACGGATAAGGCAGTCACGCTGGAATACGTCGTTGGCAGCCTCCGGATGCAAAGTAGAGAGAACACCAAGCTGCGGAGCCATGAAGATACTGTCAACGGTAATGCGGGTAATACCTTCAGGCTGGAAGGCATCGAGCATCATAAGCACCGACTGAATACGGCGAGGTGCGTGGGACAATACGCCACCAGAACCGATAATCATGCCGAGCTCCATGGCGTCAACCAATGTTTCACCGGTAGAGGTCTGCTCAAAGGTCTGGCTGATATCGCGAACCTGTTGGATACCGCGGAGACCAACGGCCAGCCTCTTGTGATGTTCAAAGGCCAACCGCAATGCCTCGCGAGCCAGGGCCTGCTCAATGACCAGATCCTCGAGGGTTTGCGGAATAGTGGTCGGACGAATCATCTTGTTACGGATACGGTTACGCAGATCGAAGGGGTCAATGTCAAAAGGAATCCAGCGCAAGATGTTCTCTACGCCGGCCTCGGTTAGAACGTTACAAATACTGTAGCTCATACCGAGGTTAGCAGAAACGGTACGGTTGAAGGTTTCTTTGAAGACGGAGAAGACGTCGGTGGTAGCACCACCAATATCCACACCGACAACACTCATGTTCTCTTGCTTAGCTGTGTTCTCGATGATCAAACCAACAGCGCCGGGTGTGGGCATGATGGGCGCATCGGTCCACTTCATCAGTTTGTTATAACCAGGAGCTTGCGCCATAACGTGCTCCATGAAGAGGTTGTGGATCTCATGGCGTGCCGGACCCAGCACTTCGCGCTCCAGCACAGGGCGCAAGTTCTCGACAATGCGCAGGTCGGTCTTGTGACCAAGTATGTCCTTCACATAGTTACGAGCATCCTTGTTACCAGCATATATAATCGGCAGGTTGTAGCCGATACCTAGACGAGGCCGTGGTTCAGCAGCGGCAATTAGCTCGGCGATCTCAGCCACGTGGCTGATGGTACCGCCATCAATACCACCGGAAACCAAAATCATGTCAGGACGTAACTGGCGAATGCGCTGAATCTTCTGGTGAGGCATACGGCCATCGTTAATAGCAATAGCGTCCATAACGATAGCACCAGCGCCTAATGCTGCTCGCTCCGCACTCTCTGCTGTCATGTTCTTAACCACGCCAGCAACCATCATCTGGAGACCGCCACCAGCAGAACTGGTGGAGAGATAGAGGTCAACACCGGTTTTCTCATCGATGCGGGGGGTAATTAAGCCACGTTCTTCATCTCCAGAAAGGAACTTCCTACCCACTAGCTCTTCCAGCTCGCGGACAGCGTTACGAACACCAATCGTAACATCTTCGAAGGGGGCCTCAACCGTAGTCGGGGCTTCGCCACGGGCGATAAGACGGAAGACACCATCAACCTTTTCAATTAGGATAGCTTTTGTTGTGGTACTACCGCAGTCGGTGGCGATGATGGAATTGATCTTTTCCTTATTAATCTGCGCCATCTTTTGTGTTTTCCTCCTTTATCAGCAGAATAGGCGTCTTATGATGATCACCTAAGTATTATAACAGAGTTTAGGAGCAGCAACCGACCAAAAGCAACAAAAACGAGCGCAGATGTTACTTACTGCGCAATATACGTATACAATATTACCGTTTCGAATCCTGAGATGCAATACAGTTTTCTTGCACAATCGAAGAACAACTTCAAAAACAGTATTAATAAATTGTTATGATTCTGTAACTTGAGCTCGGGCTGCTCTACTTCCTTTGGGTTTTCTTGCGCATCTCAAACTCCCGCTCTTCCAGCATATCCAGTAAGCGGTCGATGTTACTGCGATCCGATAACAAATGGGCATATTCTTCAATGGTGGCCTCATTAACAAAGGCCCCAGCAATAGGCGCCAAGAAAAACATTAATTGGCTGCCAACAAAGGCCAACGGTTTGCCCATACTGAAGAAAAAGGCGGCAGGAGCAAACAACTGATAGCGAGCAATAACATCCACGACCTTCTGCAGCAGTTCATCCCGTCTTTCTGGCGATACGGGTAGATCGTCATATGGCACCGTCATCGATTTCCCCCCCTCATGCGAAGACTACTAATCATAGAAAGCATCCATGTGCTCTTTAATGATTCGTTTGATTGCCTCTCCATCGGCATCGCCGAAGTACACAAAAAGAGACTTGAGAATTCGCTCACGAATACGCCGGGGCCGGTAATTCAGATGCACCCCATCATGGAAAATGCGGTAATCCTTAAAGGCCGTCCATCGGTGAAAAACAGGAGCGTTTATACCTGTCTTTACTTCCAAACCCTTATCAAACAGGCGATAACGGCTGGGGAAAAGAAACGAGGAAAAGGAATTAATGCTAATAGCAAAAGTAAGGACGCCGGCAAACAGGTCAAAAGAGTACCACACCAGAGCGCTGAAAAGCAATGTGCTGATTAGGAGAATGGCGGTCTTACGCTTCTCCTGTAAATAGGGGCGCGCCTCCCAGCTCATCAGCACCTCTCCGTGATCACTGGTAGCCTGTTCTGGTTTGCTCGGTTTCTTGTTTTTCTTCCCCGATGCTTGCGCCATGCGGCCTCCTCCTTATCCTTACATAGTTTACCCATCAAGTTATTAAGCATGAATAAAGGCTGTACTCCACCCTATTCTATTCGTTACCATTGGACAAAATCCTTGCCTCGCTGCAAAAAAGGCCGCGGCCCTCCCTTTGCCCGTCATTAAGCATGGGCCGCGACCTGTTCTTACCATTATATATCAGTCTATAGCGCTCACCATTTACCAAGACAAGGGCTAAAGGCGACCATATCTTTTTAGCAGTTCTCTAACCCGATCTATAGGTAAAGCTGGCACCATATGATCATCGCGGCCGATGACAGTGTGGGCCCGGAAGAGAGAATTGAGCACCGCTTCCTCCACCGCTTCAATAGTGGCTTGGAACAAAAGGGTCATTAACTGGCCGTTCTCCGTTAAGGCACCATCTTGACGGGTCCCCGGCTGGCTTTCCTGCGGCTGGGTTAAGGTGGTGGAAAAGGCAATGGCAAAATCGCCACTACCGTTGGAGGCAATACCCCCTGTGCGGGCCAAGCCAAAAGGCGCCCGTTTGGCCAGACGCAAAAGCTGCCGTGATTTCAAGGGTGCGTCGGTAGCGATGATGATCATAATTGAACCGTCGTTGGGCTTTTCTTTATACTCGGCCAGCTCCTGGCCTATCGGTACTCCGGCAATGGTTAGATGGCGGCGGGCACCAAAGTTGGACAACACCAAGACACCTACCGTATATCCACCCATATCGGCGGGGAGGACGCGGGAGGAAGTGCCAATCCCGCCTTTAAAGCCGAAAGCCACCATCCCAGTCCCGGCGCCGACAGCTCCTTCTTCTACTAACCCTCCGCTGGCGGTCTGCAGGGCCTGCCACACATGCTCCGCTTGCACATGACGCCCTTGCCCATCGTTTAGGTAGCCATCGTTACACTCGCCCACCACCACATTAACCGTGCTGGTATCAATACCAATATCGGGGGCCTGCATGAGCATGTAGCTAATGAGAGCATCCGCTACTTTGGGGGCGTTAAGCGTGCTGGTCAGCAGAATAGGTGTTTCCAGCTGACCCAGCTCTTGTAATTGGGGTAGCCCTATGGATTTGCCAAAACCGTTGATAACATAGGCGGCGGCTTCCAGTTTATTGGAGAAACAATTGCCCTCTTGCGGAATAATGGCTGTTACTCCTGTACGGGCGGGACCACGCCCCGGCTGGAGTTGCCCGCAGCCGAAGTTCACAGTGGCGTGTCCTACTCGCACACCTGCCACATCGGTAATGGCATTATGGGGGCCCACCGGTAATTCGCCTAAAACCAAACCAATATCTCTTACCCTAGGTCGTTGCCCCACGCTTATCCCTCCTGCGCCGCCCGGATAAAGGCATTAAACAGCTGATCGTAATTCTTAGCCTGATTCCACATGCATTCAGGATGCCACTGCACACCGAGCACAAAACGATGATTCTGGCTCTCGATGGCTTCTATTACTCCGTCGGGAGCATACGCCGATGCTACAAAACCGGGTGCCACCTGAGCCACCGCTTGATGGTGGAAAGAGTTAACCGCCAGTTCTTCCACGCCAAACAAGGTGGCTAGCTTACTGCCCGGTAGCAGACGCACCTTATGGCTGGGGAACCAACGGGGCACGTCCTGACCATGTTTCAGAACAGTCGGCACGGACCGACGCAGATCTTGGAACAAGGTACCCCCGGCTACCACATTGAGAACCTGTTCACCGCGACAGATGCCCAGGATGGGCTTATCCCGTTCTAAGAGCAGGCGAATGAGTCTATCTTCGTAAGCATCCATCACCGGATTGACAGGACCTAGTTCGGGTACCGGTTGTTCTCCGAAGTATTGGGGATCCATATCGGGACCGCCTGAAACCAGCAGGCCGTCGATGAGGTGAGCATGGGCTTGAATTACGTCTTCCGACTCCACCGCCGGCAAGAGTACGGGCACCCCACCCGCTTTCCGCACAGCCTGAATGTAAGTCTCGTTTTGCCGCTGACGCTCGTCCTTAATCTCCACATAGCAGGTAATCCCTATAATAGGCTTTTTCATATACTATTGCCTCCCCAGAAGATCTGATCAGCAAACAAGGCCGGGCTACCCCCCGTATGCCAGAACAAGACATTGCTACCCTCGGGCCAACGTCCGGTCCGCACTGCATGGATCAGGCCAGCCACCGCTTTAGCCGTATATACCGGGTCTATAATCAGACCCTCGGTACGGGCCAGCAGTTGCAGAGCTTCCTCCGATTCTGGCGTAGGAATACCGTAGCCCTCGCCCACGAACTGGTCTAATACTTGCACATGCTCTGTTGGGTCCAGAGAGCAATTAAGTAGGCTCAGGACTAGATCAGTAAGTTCCGTTACCGTGGGTTCCAGCACTGGGCGAGGCCGACTCACACTGACACCAATTACTTCCGTCGGCAGATGATGCAGAAGAACGCCGGCCAAAAGCCCTGCTTGGGTGCCGCCGGAGCCACTGGCGTGCACAAAGGCGGAAAACTGCAGGTTTAGGGCGTCGGCCTGTTGCAGAAGCTCTCGAACAGCATTAACATAACCCAGGGCGCCCACAGGGTTGGACCCTCCCACCGGAATAACATAGGGTTTACGTCCCTGCGCCTGCAACTCGGCGGCCAGTTTCGACATTTCCTGGGCAATATCATCAACTTCTGCCGGATTTCGCCAATGCAACTGCGCTCCCAGCAACTCATCTAATAGCAGGTTGCCTTGCCTAAGATCAAACTCCCTGCTATTAAAGACCAAGTGACATTGCATGCCCAACTTGGCTGCCGCGGCGGCTGTCATGCGACAGTGGTTGCTTTGAGGACCGCCAGTCGTAATCACAGTGTCGCATCCCTGAAGCAGGGCTTCGGCCAGCAAGAACTCCAACTTGCGGGCCTTATTGCCCCCGAGGGCGAGCCCACTGTTGTCGTCGCGCTTGATCCAAATGTTCACTTTCCCACCCAGAGCCTTGGAAAACCTGAGCGCTGGTTGTAAGGCTGTAGGTAAGGCGGCCAATTGGACCCGCGGAAATTTGGCCAGATACATGTGCATTACCTCCTTAATTAAACCCCTCTACCCTGTTCATTCGGCAAATAAAAGCTGTTTCCTGCCCCAGTGCTCAAGTATCCAGGATGGCCATTACTAGAAGGCTTGGCCAAAGCAGCGCAGTGTCGGGGCAGACTTAGAAGGCGAGAAACAGTGGCCGATGCTTGAGGGTGCACTAAAGATAAGACCCAACCTTAGATCGGAGGGCTACACCAGTCTGATAATAGCGTCGCTGCCCTTGGCGAACTGAGCTCATTCCGACAGAGGCTGGGCACAGACGCTCTAGTATGACCACGGCCCGCTAGGGCAGAGCTGGGGCAGAAAGGAAAAAGGGCTGTTCTTCGACAGCCCCTTTAAAAGGGAATAAGGCCAAGACTTATCTCCAAAGCCTCATTGACACATTCCATTATTTCTGGTTCCAGATGGGCAACCTTTTGCGCCAAACGTTGTTTATCAATAGTGCGTATTTGCTCCAGCAGTACAACCGAATCCTTTTCCAAACTGCTTTCGGCAGCACTTATTTCCACATGGGTAGGCAACTTACCCTTATCGATCTGGGAGGTAATAGCTGCTACTATGACCGTCGGGCTATACTTGTTGCCCACGTCATTCTGGATCACCAATACAGGTCTCATGCCTCCTTGCTCAGACCCGATGACGGGATTCAGGTCGGCAAAGAAGACGTCACCCCGCTTAATCAACGTTTTTTGCACCCACCGGTTGGCGATGCCAGTATCTTTCAACCTCGTTCTCAGCGGCAAGAGCTTCTTCCGCCAGGATCAGGTTGGTTCGAGCCATCTCCTGATAGCCCTGCTTCAGTTGCTCTCGAATCCGCTGTTTCTTCAACTCTTGCAGATACATGTGCATCGCTTCACGAATTAGCTCACTCCGATTGCGATTCTCTAAGGCCACAATCCCGTCCACCTCTGCCAGAAGAGAATCGGGCAAACTAATCATTATTCTTTTGGTCTGCGCCAAGACTACACCCCCCAAATGTATCCGGGTAATGTGTAACGGATAGCTATATTAGATTATATACATCTCTATATAATTGTGTCAACGCGAGCCCCTCTCTATGCGGATTCCATGGGAATCAGACGCTAGAAGGGTGCGGAGCCCGACCACCTTGCCCTGTCGCAAATACACCCGCGGCACCCGCCGGCTTACCAAGGAAGTTATTTCATACACAATAGTCCCGATATGGTCGGCTACCTCACAGGCTGAAAGCACTTGCCCCTGCTCTTCACCCCAAACGATCACCTCATCGCCCACAGCTACCTGCGGAACCCTAGTTGCATCGGCCATGCATTGGTCCATACATATGGTGCCCACCAAAGGCACCCTATGACCCGCTACTAGAACTTCTCCCTTATTGCTAAGGCCACGGCTCAGGCCATCGGCGTAACCAATGGGTAAAGTGATGATATAAGAAGGTCTCTCGGTGATAAAGCGGCCACCGTAACTGATGGCTGTATTGGCTGGCAACCATTTAGCATGGGCCACCGTGGTTTTTAGTGTCATGGCAGGTCGCAATTCCACCGCTTGCGATTTACATATCTCACTGGGATAGTAGCCGTACATGGCGATCCCTAAACGGACGGCCGCCATGTGGCTGGCGGGAAAGCGCATGGTAGCCGCACTGTTGGCACAATGGGCCAGCGGAATGGGAATTCCAGCCTGCTCCAACTGGGTCAATACAGTTTGAAAACGTTCCAGTTGCAAGAGCGTGGGCGTGGAGTCCTCCTCGTCGGCCTTAGCGAAATGGGTGAAGATGCCTTCCAGTTCACATCCGTCCAGCTTCTGCAGCATGCGAGCCAGGGGCAGCACTTCCTGAGGCTGTGCTCCAATACGACTCATGCCCGTATCGACTTTGAGGTGCACTTTCAACGACGCGCCACCGGTCCTTGCCGACTGCACTAGTGCCAGCGCTTGTTGTGCCTCGTACACGGTTAAGCTGATGTTCCAGGTGGCCGCCACTACCCCTTGGGCAGTAGGAGTATAGCCGAGCACCAGAATAGGGGCGGCGATACCTGCCTGCCTCAACTCGATGGCCTCGTCCAAAATGCTGACGGCCAGCCGGGTAGCACCGGCCTCTAGGGCTGTCTGTGCCACCTCTACTGCCCCATGCCCATAAGCGTTGGCCTTAACCACAGCTATAATCTCACAGTCGGGTCGAAGGAGTTCTTTGATTGCTTGTACATTATGTGCGATGTTATCCAGGTTGATTTCCGCCCAGGTGGGCCTGATATGAGGGTACATGGGTGTTTCACTTCCTAGCAGATGATTAGGGGTGAAATAGCTGCTCCTCCAGAACAGGATTGAGTTTGATATTCTCAAAACGCAACTTCAACACCTGCGTCGACCCAAAGAAAAGGGACACTTCCTCCGGCAAGAGGGTTCGTTTATCAAGCCAGAGGGAACCGATCTTGGGCTCTCCGCTCAAATCGCGCCAAGCAAACTCGCCCAAATAGCAGGATGGTCTCTCCTCCGCTGCCTGCCAATTGGCCGTCTGACCTTCCCGCCAAAGCTCCAACAAAAGAGGAGCTGTAAACAGGGCATTTTCGCTGGACAAGCGCAGCTGCTCCTCCTGACCGCTGGGTACGTGCCGTACTGTTAGGTCAGCACCCCGCAAGAAGCATTGGTAACTTATGTTGCCTGCCTGCAAAACATCGGTACGGAGCCGATCGGGAGCCTGATACCACTGCTGAATCACCAGCTGCTGCCCATCACTCTGCTCCAACTGGAGAGTGATCTGATAGCTGGTTAGATCAGCTTGTTTCTTGGCCAACTGTTCTGGCAAACTTGCCAGAGGCTGTGGCTGGCAGGCAGAAACTAGGAACAAAACCACTATTAGGCCAAATAGCCAGCGTCTAGCCAATACGCCCACCTCTTCTCAACTCGTGATCCATTCACAATAGTATATGTGAGCTGTATTCTAGCTAGTACGCCCTTCCGCGATAGCAGTGGCTACAGCATATTCTAAGCTGTGGGATATAGAAAGCCATATATGGTGTATCCCTACTACGGCTGCTCGAGCGGCAGCCCCTTCAGTCAGCGCTACTAAAGGGCGGCCCCAGAGATCATAGGAGATATGAATCTCCCGCGGGCCAAAACCTCGAAACCCGCTACCTAGCGCCTTGGCCACCGCTTCTTTGGCCGTCCAATAACCAGCTAGAGTATCCAAACGACCGCCTCGCAAGCGCCACTGTTCTTGCTCCGCCTCAGTTAGAAGCCTCTCTAAGAATCTATCGCCATAGCGTTCCAAAGCTTTACTTATTCTCTTAATCTCCACGATATCTACGCCACTACCAAGAATCATGCTGGTCGCCCCTTAGCTTGTGGTTAAGCAAAGAAGCCCCGTTTGGCTACTAGCCAATCCGGGGCGTCCGCTCCTATTCAATGGTCACACTCTTGGCCAGATTGCGCGGTTTATCCACATCACAGCCCCGCTCCAGAGCCACGAAATAAGCCAGCATCTGTAGCGGTATAATCGCCAACACTGGACCCAAAACCGGATGGACCGGCGACAAAGGTAGCCGCCAGTTGGCTAGGCGCTCCAATTCCCCATCGCCCATAGTATCGAAGAGGAATATCTCGCCTCCTCGGGCCGCCACCTCTTCTATACTGCTCTCCATTTTCTCCCGCAATTGAGACTGGGTCAACAAGCAGACCACCGGTGTTCCCTGGGTGATAAGGGCCAATGTCCCGTGTTTCAGCTCGCCAGCCGCCAGAGCCTCCGCATGGATATAGGAAATCTCCTTCAACTTCAGGGCCGCCTCGAGGGAGCCGGCGAAGTCCAAGCCACGCCCTATGAAGAAGATGTCCTCGTGGGTGGTCAGAGTCTTAGCCAGCTGTTGCAGCCGATCTTGCTGTTGTAAAGGTTCTTCCAGTAAGGCGGGAAGATTGTGGACAGCCGCAACTAGAGCCGCCAGTTCCTCGTTACTAGCCGTTCCTCGCAACTGGGCTAGATGAATAGCTATCAGGGTGAGGACCACCAGTTGAGTAGTATAGGCCTTGGTTGAAGCCACCGCAATCTCCGGTCCGGCGAAGGTGGGTAGTACCGCATCGGCCTCTCGGGCTACACTGGAACCGAGCACATTAGTAATAGCCCAAACCCGAGCCCCCAGCCGCTTAGCCTCGCGCAAAGCCGCTAGAGTATCGGCCGTTTCACCCGACTGACTGATAACTAGTACGATATCGCCTTCCTTAAGCACAGGTTTGCGATAACGAAACTCAGATGCAATGTCCACTTCCACTGGCAAGCGAGCCAAATCTTCTATCACATACTTCCCGACCAGCCCGGCGTGGTAGGAGGTACCACAGGCCACAATGGTCAGTTTCTGCATAGAACGGGCCGCTTGTTCCGTTAACCCCAGCTCCGCTAAGTTTACGCTGTTCTCATTCAGATAGGCAGCTGCTGTGGCCAGAACGGCCTGGGGTTGCTCGTGAATCTCCTTCAACATGAAGTGCTCATAGCCACCCTTTTCCGCAGCTAACGGATCCCAATCCACATGGAATACTTCCTTTTCTACCTCTTTCCCGTCAGCCATTACTCTAACTTCATGGGCCGTCACTACCGCCAACTCCCCATCTTCCAGTAAGTAAACCTCCCGGGTATAGGGAAGAAGAGCAGGAATATCGGAAGCCACGAAATTACCATTATCGCCTAGACCGACAACCAACGGGCTGGACTGTCGATAGGCAAGCACGCGGTCCGGGTGTAAGTCGGAAACCAAAATTAGGGCAAAAGCCCCTCTGAGGCGCTTAACAGCCCCTAGAAAAGCCTGTTCTAGGTTGCCAGCGTATAGTTCTTCAACTAAGTGGGGAACCACTTCCGTATCGGTCTGGGAAGAAAACCGATGGCCTTTCGCCTCCAACTCAGCCCGCAACTCACGGAAGTTCTCAATAATACCATTGTGCACTATCATGAAATGTCCATTGCAGTCGCTATGGGGATGGGCATTGATATCCGACGGCTCGCCATGGCTGGCCCAACGGGAATGACCTATGCCGACACCGCTGGGCCAATCCACCGTCTGCAGTTCTGCTTCTAGTACCTCTAGCCGCCCTTTTTTCTTTGCCCACTGCAACTTGCCATCTACAATAACGGCCACACCGGCCGAATCATACCCCCGGTATTCCATGCGACGTAAACCTTCTAAGACAATAGGGAGCGCCGGGCGCTCGCCTACGTAACCTACGAGTCCACACATTATGAGCAGTGCCTCCTTATCTAGGGGGTCAATCCCTCTGGTGAGCGCTTTGTCCTGCTGATTACTCGGCAGTTTTGTCGCCAACCTAACGACCCGGGAAAGGCCGAGGGGAAACCCGCCGACTCTCGATAAACCCCTACCTCGTCAACTTCTTGTCAAAGACAAAAAGCCCAGGCGCTTACTATTAGGCTTTATGGGTCGCGCAACACCTCCTTTTCGGGGACCAGGGGCTATCATAAGACAGCCCCGCTGTTCTATTTACTTTCTTGAATAGCCCTCGCCACCATTTGGACTGCCTGGGTGGCTAGAACCTCGGTTTCCGCTTCCGCCATCACCCGTATCAGCGGTTCGGTTCCGGAGGGCCGCACTACCAGCCGTCCTCGCCCCCGCAACAACTCTTGTGCCTCGCTTATGGCTTGCTGCACTTGGGGGTGGTCTACGATGCTACGATTGGCTACTGGCACATTATGCAGGACCTGCGGAAAAGGTTTCACCACGCTGGCCAGCTGGGCTAGAGGTTGGCCACTGGCGGCCACCACTTGCAGCAGTTGCAGGGCGCTGAGTAACCCATCACCGGTGGTGGCATAATCAAGGAAGATGATGTGCCCCGACTGTTCTCCGCCCAAATTGGCTCCTACTTCTTGCATCTTGGCCAATACATAGCGATCACCCACGGGAGCCCGGAGCAAACTAATGCCAGCGTTCAGCATAGCCTGCTCTAGCCCCATATTGCTCATGACAGTAGCCACTAGAGTATTGTTGGCCAGGCGCCCGGCTCTCTGCAGGGCCAGAGCGCAAATGGCCATGATAGCATCTCCATTCACAACTTGCCCCTGATGATCAACGGCAATGAGGCGATCTGCATCGCCGTCAAAGGCCAAGCCCATGTCGGCCCCTGCGGCTTGCACTCGGGCAGCCAGCCCCTGCGGCTGGGTGGAGCCACAGGCCACGTTTATGTTCAAACCATCGGGGTTAGCATTAATCAGCTCCGCTTGCATACGAAGACGGGAGAAGAGCTTCTTGGCCACATCAAACACGGCACCATTGGCGCAATCCACTACCACCTTTAATCCGCTGAGTGGTGTTTGAACCAGACTGCACAGATAATCGATATAAAGATCGGGCCAAGCAGTCACCGAATACAGCCTACCAACCCCATCGCCAGCAGGTCGTGGCAGGCGCTCGGGCTGCTGCAGAAAAGCCTCAATCTCATCTTCCAGTTCATCGGGCAGCTTATACCCATCGTGGGCGAAAAACTTAATACCATTATCTGGTGCCGGATTATGGGAAGCCGAGATCATTACTCCCGCCGTCATTTGTTGACTATGGGTCAACCAGGCCACGGCCGGCGTAGGGAGTACGCCCACGGAATAGGCATTGGCCCCCACCGAAAGTATGCCGGCAATCAGCGCACTCTCCAACAAATCCCCTGAAAGCCGGGTATCCTTGCCTACAAGAATGTTAACGGGCTGTCCCGGGGTTAAGTGTCGGGCTAAGACATAGGCCCCAGCTCGCCCTAAGTTGAAAGCCAACTCGGGGGTTAATTCCGTATTGGCTACACCACGCACCCCATCGGTGCCGAAAAGCCTCGCCATACTATGGCAGTCCTCCATTCTATTCCTTTTCCTTTATTACTAACTGAACCTGCACCTGATCTACTGAACTGCCCACCACTCCGCTGGGCAAAACCAGTTTCACCGGCAAAGTTGTATTGGCATTTATTTCCTCTAGACTAATGGGTTCAGTAGCTATCTGCTCTAAACCAGCCAACACTTCATCGCTTCCATAAACGTATACAGTAGTCGGTTCTATACGGCTTTCTTGCAACGTGTAACCATCGGGCAAATGACCGCTAAAGTCGGCTACCACTGACAGGAGCTTACCGGGCAGGCGAACCACATCCACATCCACAACACCCGGTTCCACCAGTAAACCCGTGACTTCTTGCCCCCGTGCGTCCAACAACCTTACAGGTAAACGCAAGCGACCGCTTTCCCGGATGGATGCCGCATTTATGACCACCTGAGCCTGCTGAACCCGCTCAAACTGGCTACGCAAGCCAGTGACTGTCACAAAGCTAGGATTGGAGGTGGCAGTGAGGTAATAGGATGGATCTTCCTTCTCCAACCCCTCAATACGGAGATCAAAATCGGCGGTGAGCTCCCGCTCCAATCGCACCTCCACTCGACCAGGAGTGGGCGTAGCATTTAGCCCTTGGGGATGAATCACCTTGACTGCATACTGACCTACACCCTCATTGGCTCCGCTCAGCGAAACATAGGCTAACAAGTTTTCTCGCAACACCTGGTTAACCACCGAATCGCTGCCACGCAGGACCACACTGACTGTGGTGGGCAGCTCATTGGTTAGAACAAGGCCGGCGGGAATATCTCTAACTTCCAGTGGTACGTTATCCCAAGTAACACTGGTTTCCGGGCGCGCAGTTACATCGGCGGTCTTTACATACGACCAAAGGACTATGGCCAACAAGAAAGCCAAAACATGCAAGGTAACGTTCTGTTGAAATAGCTTGTTGCCTCTGTTAACCATCCTTTTGCACCCTCCAGTTCCAGAAGGAAGGGGCTTTCACTAGCAAAAGCTCCTCAAGCTTTTCTTGTAGCGATTGAGAATCAAGGTGCCGTTCTATCTGACCATCCATGGCGATTGAAATGATGCCGGTCTCTTCGGAGACAACGATAGCAATAGCGTCGGTTTCTTCCGTAATGCCGACGGCGGCTCGATGGCGGGTTCCCAGTTCCCGCCCTAACGATGGATTGGATGAAAGGGGTAAATAGCAACCGGCAGCCAGCATTCGCCCATTACGGATGATCACGGCCCCATCATGCAAAGGGGTATTAGGTATAAACGTGTTAGTCAGCAGCTCCTTGCTAACCAAGGCATCCAATAGGGTACCCGTTTCCACATACTCATTTAGACCCGTTTCCCGCTCCAGAACGATCAAGGCCCCTATTTTGTTCTTACTCAAGATGCTGGCACTGGCCACTAAATCACGGATTGGCCCAGCCCAGTCGCTTTCTTCCTGCAGAAGGGGCAATTTCTGGTTAAGGAAACTGGTGCGGCCCAATTGCTCTAAACCGCGGCGCAACTCGGGCCAAAAGACGATGGGGACAGCAATGAAACCAGCGGCAATCGCCCGGTTCAATAACCAATTCAACGTCCATAGGCGCAACCTACCACTAAGCACTGTCGCCGTCAAGAGGACCACCAAGCCCTTAATCAACTGAACAGCCCGGGTATCCCGTATTAGGAGCAACAAGCGGTAAATCGCATAGTAGACGATGATAATATCTATAACATCTAGCAGTGCAATCTGCTGTAAGGCCTGCCATACCCTATCTAACATGGCCCCACCCCCATCCCTGGCTCCTCATTACCTATATTTAAGCACCCGACTATTTGCGCAATGTCTTCAGCAGCGCATTCCACCAGCCCTTATTCTCGGGGCGGTTAAGGGGATGTTCATCTTCAGCGGGTTCTTCCGCCACTTCTTGCTTATAGAGATCCAACAAGACTGCCGCCACCTGCTGGTACTGCGGTGGAGCATTCTCCAGCAGGGAGCGATCCACACTCTCTTGCACCAATCGGATATGACGGGAGAAAACATCGGGATGATCCTGATGCAATGCAGACAACCCGGCCCATGCTTGTCCCGTGGCCCCTAAATGCAAGTGGCACAAGGAGGCAATAAACTTGATGTCGGGCTGCTCACCCTGGTCTGCCACCAGGTCCAGGGCTTGCGTATACTGCCCCAGGTGGAAATGCATAGCCATAGCATTAATACGCACCACCTCGGCTTTGGGCTCGATTTCCAAAGCCTTACGCCAGGCCTTAAGGCTCTCTTCCCAGCGCTCTGCCTGGGCATAGGAGCTGCCTTGGGCAATGAAGACAGGCAAATAGTTGGGCTCCCTCTCCAAGGCCTTTTGCCAATACTCATTGGCCCGCTCCAGTAAGCCATGGCGAGCATAGGCTAAGCCAATATTGTAGTAGGGCTGAACAGCTTTAGGATGGATGCGGGCCGCTTCCTCCCACTCTTTCACACCCGCCTCAATTAGCCCCTTTTCCACGTAGGCTTCGCCCAAGGTTAGACGGTTATTTAGGTCTTCCGGTTCGAACTCTACTGCCTTCTGCAAGTGTTTTATGGCCGCATCGTATTCACGCCGGCGCAAATGGGCAAGGCCCAGATTAAAACGCACACCACCGCTATCTTGCCCCATATTGAGAACACGCTGACCATAATCGATGGCCAGTTGGTAGTCGCCGGTGTCGATGGCGATAGCACAGACATTGAAGGCCGCCCGGGGGTCTTCCGGATTGCTGGTGGCTACAGTTAGCCATTCGGCTTTAGCCTCCTCCAGTTCGCCTTTCGCCAAATGGATTTCTGCAATGGCGTTCAGAATCAAGGGGTTGCCCGGCAGTAGTTTTTTAGCCCGACGGAACTCCATATGGGCCGCATCCCACATACCCTTGAGTCCATAGACCTTACCAATGAAATAATGGGCCATACCATTGAGCTTATGCTTGTTGGGCTTATCTAGTTCCAGCACCTTTTTCCAGCTGGCAATAGCCTCATCTAGCTGCATCTTTTCTGCTCTGGCTATACCTAGAAGATAATGGGTTAGCACACTCTTGGGGGCCAACTCGGCCGCTTTGGTTAAGTGCTCCAAAGCGCCATCCACGTCTTGCTTCTGAAAGAGTGCCACACCTAGATCGTGATGGGCGGTGGCATTTTCGGGATTTTCTGCAATGGCCTTCTGGCATAACTCGATGATTTTTTCAATATCGATGGTGTTGTTCTCAGTACTCATGCCTACTGCACACTCCTTTTCTCGTTTCCTGCCCCAACAAAAAAGGCAAGACGTGGCTTGCTATCACCATGCTTGCCATAAACGCTTCCCTCTCACTGCAAAGCACAGTGAGTCGCGTAATTCATCGCCCAGAATTAGCTAAGCCCATACTTACAGTATTGGCTAACTGGGTTTTGTTATCCTGCAATTCTACCCAAAAAGTGTAGGTGGGGCCCCTTCTAATCATTGCCCCCTAGCAGGTGTTTAATTCGCTCCCATAGCTCTGCCCAAGCAACTGCCAGCTTGGCCTGGGGTGAGGCTATGATGCTATGCGCACTGCCCACATGCCGACCATTAGGCGCCAGCTCTATGGTGGCGTCCACCGTCTTTATGGTACCATGCACTTCGCCTCGGATCTCCAATACGCCGCGGTAGATGACCAGGTCACCGCGAACCACCTCACCTGCTGGTACTATGAAACGGTTTCCCTCTTGCACAATAACCTGCCAATCGTCAGCTATGAGCTGTGGCTGGGACAAGGTGGTCCACACATAAAGCGGCGAAACAATTAACAAACACAAGAGGGCGACAGCGCAAGCCATCCGGAGACGGGTGAAACGGGAGATACTGGGTCGCTGCTGCTGTTGCAACTTCTGCATCAGGTCAGCCGTAAAACCGGCGGGGGCAGGCACGTTGGACAACTGCTCTAGCAGAGATACCACCTGCCCCAAGGAGCGCTCCACTTTCTGGCAGGGACCACACGCCTGCAAATGGCTTTCCAGCTGCCGCTTAGCTGGCAAACTGAGGTCATTATCTAACGCTTGGTGTAACATACGTCGGGCATCGTGGCAATTCATTGGCACTCCGCCTCCCACAAGCGACGTTCCTCGCTCAACTTCAAACGTAACGCCTCCCTGGCTCGGAACAAACGGGTCTTAACCGTGCTTACCGGAACCTGTAAGATGTCAGCTATTTCTTGGTAACTTAAATCATGCCCATGCCTCAGCAAAAATACACTACGGTAATTGGGAGGTAGCTCAGCTACCTTCTGCGCCAAATAGGCCGCTAGCTCTGCCTGCTCGTGCTGTTCTGCCGGGCCTGGCCCTTGCTCTACCAGCTCCAGACGCAGGGGCTCACCATCTACCAGAGGAGCATCAAGAGCAATGGTTGGCCGACGTCGGCGCAAGTGGTCGATGGCTAAGTTGGTAGCAATACGGTAAAGCCAAGGCCTGAAGGGCTGACCCACTTGGAAATTACGCAAGTTGCTGAAAACGCGCAAGAAGGTTTCCTGCGCTAAATCGAGGGCATCTTCTCGGTTTCCAACCATGCGATAGAGATAAGCATAAATCTTATCCCGATACTTGTCGACCAGCTCTGCAAAGGCCGAGTGATCTCCTCTTTTGGCTTTCTGCATTAACTTCTGGTCAACCCAATCCACTACTAAGCCCTCTCTTCTATAGTTTAGTACGAGTTGATGCGACTAAAGTTTCATTTTAGGACATCGTTCTTATTATACCTAGCAAAACTTGACCTGCCAAGGAATAACAGAAAAGGCTTCATTGTTGCAAAATACAAAGTCAGTTGTCTTCTACTATAACGAAGGTCACTGCTCAGTTGGTAGCGAATAATGGCAGCGAAGGGGGTGGAGCTGATGGCAAGTAAAAACAAACAGCGTGTACTAGCAACGCAGCACAGGAGCTGGCACTTCTTGCTGCCGACCCTACTCCTGCTGTCGCTACTGCTAACAACTTGCTCGCCCTCGGATTTGACTCGGCCCACCGCATATCTTGTCTCCTCTGGCAAGCATGAGATCGCCTATTTGAGCGGCGACCACCCAGACATAACACAGATCAGCAATGTGGTAGCTCGATCGGGGCCACCGTTACCGCCGAGCTGAAGGTGGTTTACACCAATGTGGGAGACAAGTACGCGGGGTGGTACAAACTGCAGGAGCCAACTTTCATGGAAGCTACGTTGGAACTGCATAAACAAGCAGATAAGTGGCTGGTTAGATCCACACAGTATTCCCATCTGAATCCTTAAGTAGTGCATGCTCCCTTCTGCGAACCGAGCTCTTCCGACGGCGGTTGGCACAGGCGCTCTAATATGACCACTGCCCATCGGCAGAACAAAGGGGCTGTCTTACGACAGCCCCTCTTATGCTATCTAGAGTTTTAACAACTTGAGGGCATCCTCTAGGGTAGGCTGGCCGATTTCCTGCAGTTCGTAGCGGGAGCGGGTAGATGGCTGCTGAATGTTTAGCACCCGTCGCAGGTCAATAGGAGTAGCCACCAGCACCGCGTCACAAGGAGTCCGTTTGATGGTCTCCTCCAAGTCGCGAATCTGCTTCACGCCGTAGCCCATGGCCGGGAGCACTTCGGCCAGATGGGGGTATTTGGCGAAGGTCTTGGCTATAGACTCCACTGCAAAGGGACGAGGGTCAACCAGCTCCACACCCAGTTTGCGGGCAGCAACAACGCCGGCGCCGTAAGCCATACCGCCATGGGTAAGGGTGGGGCCGTCCTCGATGATCAGTACCCGTTTACCACGGATGACTTCCGGGTCTTCCACCGTAATCGGAGAAGCGCCCTCTATAATCAAGGCATTGGGATTTACGCGCCTCACATTGTCACGCACGGTAGCAATACCCTCGGGAGAGGCACTATCTATCTTATTGATGATTACAACATCGGCCAGGTGAACGTTGACTTCACCCGGATAGTAAGAGACTTCATTACCGGGACGATGCGGATCGACTAGGGTTATATGCAAATCGGGCTTGTAGAAAGGCGTATCGTTGTTACCGCCATCCCAGACGATGACATCGGCTTCTTTCTCCGCCTCCCGTAAGATAGCTTCATAATCAACCCCGGCATAGACCACAATGCCACGGTCAATATGAGGCTCGTACTCTTCCCGCTCTTCTATAGTGGTTTCGTGCAAATCCAGGTCTTCATAGGTGGCAAAGCGCTGCACAGCCTGTTTGGCCAGATCACCATAAGGCATAGGATGGCGAACCGCCACGACCCGCAACCCCTTGGCCTTTAAGGTATCGCATACTTTGCGGGTAGTCTGGCTCTTACCCACACCGGTACGGACAGCACAGACGGCTACCACCGGCTTGCTCGACTTGAGCATGGTTTGCTCTGCCCCGATCATGGTAAAGCTGGCACCAGCCGCATTAACAAGGGCTGCCTTCGACATCACATAGTCGTAGGAAATATCGCTATAGGCAAGAACCACCTGGTCTACTTTCAGCCGCTTAATTAGCTCAGGGAGTTCTTCCTCCGCATAAATAGGAATACCTTCGGGATACAGTTTGCCGGCCAAGGCCGCCGGATACACACGCCCTTCGATATCGGGGATTTGCGTGGCTGTGAAAGCAACTACCTCATAGTTAGGATTATCGCGATAGAGAACGTTGAAGTTGTGAAAATCTCGACCTGCTGCACCCATAATTAAGATTCTTTGTGCCATTAGTCTTCCCTCCTGTTTTTGTTTTTCGGCACTAGGCTCCCTTGGCATCGGTCAAAAAGGTAGCCCACCTGTCAGTCGGGTATCTACGTAGCACTAAAGCAACCCTAATCGACCGGCATCACCCCTTCCAGCTAATCCTGCGCTTCGAAAATTAACGGGTGAAGCGCGTCCCCGTTTTGCCCGCTAACGCTTCCGTGGCCGTCTGTAAAGAAGTGATGATGGCCATCTCACCGCCAGCCTCTATGAAGTTGCAGGCAGCGGCTACTTTGGGCCCCATACTACCTGCTAGAAAATGGCCTTCTGCTTGATAAGCTCTAGCCTCGTCTAAGCGGACTGCACTCAGCCAGCGCTGGTTAGGTTGTCCCCAGTTGACTGCCACGGCCTCCACATCGGTGAGGATCAAGAGCAGATCGGCGCCAACATCGTTAGCTAGCCGTTGCCCAGCCAAGTCCTTATCAATCACTGCCTCCACACCCCGCAGCCCAGTGGGAGTCTCCACCACCGGGATACCACCACCGCCGGAGGCTATGACGATGGCACCGCTGTCAATGAGGCTGATAATTGCCTCCCGTTCCCAGATGCGCAGAGGCTGAGGTGAAGGAACAATGCGCCGCCAGCCTCCTCGGGCCCGGTCTTCCTGCATAGCCAGCCCCTCGGCCATCAGCTTCTCGGCCTCCTCCTTCGGATAGAAAGGACCAATGGGCTTGGCGGGCTTAGAAAAGGCGGGATCGTTAGCATCCACCACCACTTGAGTAACCACTGTAACCACCGGCTTGCTCATACCTCGTTCCCACAAGGTGTTGGTCAGCGACTGTTGCAGCATATAACCAATAAACCCTTGACTTTCTGCACCACAGATGTCGAGAGGCATGGCCGGCACTGCCGGGCTAGCAGCCGCATTTTGCAGGAGAATGTTGCCTACTTGCGGCCCGTTGCCGTGGGTGAGCACCACCTGATATCCGGCAATAACCAACTGGGCAATTTGCTCAGCGGCTAACCGCACATTGGCCAGCTGTTCCTCGGCCGTACCCTTTTGCCCAGCCTGTAAAATGGCATTTCCACCTAAGGCTACTACAATTTTCTTCACGCTATTTGCCTCGCTTCCTACTGGGAGTACACCAGCTCCTAAGAACTAGCACCTTCAGCTGCCATTATGGTGGGGAAGTAACGGCCACAGCCGGCACATTTTCTTTGCACCAGATTGGGTGTTACTGTGGGTACTAAACCCCGTTGGATAAGTAGGCAACCGCACTGAGGGCAATAGGTAGACTCCAGCGGCCCCACATTGCCGAGATAAACAAAGTTGAGGTGCTCCCTTGCTAAACTGGCTAACTGCTGTAAGGTAGTTAATGGAGTTGGCGCCATTGTTAACTTATAGCTGGGGAAATAGCGTGTCAAGTGCAAAGGAATATCGGGTGACAAATCCGCTAACCAAAGGGTAAACTGTTCGAAGGCCTTAGGTTCATCGTTGACACCAGGAACCACCAAATAGGTTACTTCCACATGACTCAGTTCCCAGGCCAGTTCCACATTACGCAAAACGGGTGCTAGACTACCACCGCACAACTCTCGATAGACCTCTTCGCTAAAGGCCTTCACATCGATGTTGAGGGCATCCATGTGCTTGAGCAACTCTCGCCAGGGCTCCGCTTGCAGATAGCCATTGGTCACAAGCACTGTCTTGAGCCCCTTACTCTGAGCCAACTGGGCTGTTTCCAGCACAAACTCAAAGCCCACAGCAGGTTCGTTGTAGGTGAAGGCTAAGCCAATGTTGTTGGCTCTGCGCCGAGTCGCCTGCGCTAGATTCACCACTGTCTGCGGCTGCATCTCCTTGCACTCGGGCTGCTCCTGGGCGATATGGTAGTTCTGGCAGTACTGACAGCGCAGATTGCAGCCTACGCTGCCAAGGGACAGTATGGTTGTCCCCGGATAGAAATGATAAAGGGGCTTCTTCTCAATGGGGTCTAGAGCCAATGAGCTCACCTGACCGTAGTTGAGGGCAACTATGCGCCCGTCCCGCAGCGTCCGCTGGCGGCAACGCCCTAGTGAACCTGCTCGCAGTTGACAAGCATGAGGACATAGCTGACAAGTGACAGTCAAGGGTGCCAACTCCTTTAGTGAAAGCGTGTTACGCGAAAACGGTATAGGATGACATCCTCGTGGGGGCTGATGCCGGCCTTGCGCTTAGCCGCAGTCACTTGGGCCTCCACCGTGTCGATGCCTGGCAGATCGGGTAAGAGCAACCCTCGTTTTCTGCCCCGCTCGACGATGACACCATAGACCTTGGGGTCCAGCTCCTTAAGACTAGCCACCCGTTCCGCCTCTCCCAGCACGTCCACCGAATAGATTAGGTGAGGCAGTTCTTCCTGCCCGATGGGCTCAAAGCGAGGGTCAGCCGCGGCCGCACTGATGGCATTCTGCGCAATCTCTTGGCTCAGGCTGTGACAGGTGGCCTCGGTAGTACCAATACAGCCCCGCAGCTGCCCATGCTTATAGATACTGACGAAGGCCCCTGCCCGCTGCGGCAGGTGGGAAGGCAGGGCCGGTAACTGGCTGGGCAAACGCCCCGTTGTCACATAGCTTTCGACCACTTGGCGGGCCAACTGCACCGGCGGAGATTCAGCGGCTCGGCGGCGCTCCACCGTTGCCTGCCGCTCCGCCAAAAAGCCTTGCAGATAGCTTTTCCCCTGCCCCTCTGCCACGCTGCGGGTGGCCACCAAATATCCCACACCCCAGGGGGCTTCATAGGAAAGCACCTGGAAACTTCCGGCCAGACCCTCAAAGCAGCCGAGAAAGACCGCCAGAGGCCGGAGCCCGCACTCGCCAGCTACTGTAGCCAACTCCTCTAGAGTTGGTAACTCTTGCACCCGTTGGGAACGAAGTAGCTCCGCCACCGCCGCATCAAAGCGGTGGGCCTCAGGATGGTACCCGGCGGGTGCATCCTCGCTCAAACAATGGGAGAGATCTCCGCTCCCGATGATGATGGCCCGCTTACCGGCTTGTCGTATAGCCCGTTGGATGGCCACCCCTAAGGCATAGTGCTCGATTAAGGGAAGCCCCGATACGTTAACCAGCACTACCGGTGGTAACCGGCCTTTGTTGGCTGCCCGTAAGTACCATAAAGGGATAGCCGCCCCATGATCCAACCGAGAAGTTAGACGAAAGCGCCGCTTGAGGCGGCCCGTCAAACCCGCCATGGGCAGTTCCTGAGCCTCACATTCTTTGATAATGGCCGCAGCCAGGCCTAAATCGGTAGCTACTGTAATGTGTTCCTCCTTTGCGCCAAAACCAGAAAAATCCCCCTTGATAACCGGCTCGGTTTCCACTGTAAACGTGTCAGCAAAGAGGGGTCCATGGGGACCGCAAACTACGACCACGTCAGGGTTTAGCTCCGCCATCTCCAGAGCTGCTTGCCGCATGCCGTTGATGGTGGTAGCCGCCTGTTTCTCCTCTCCTTTGCCAACGGCGGGAATGATAATAGGTGGATGGGGACTATACCAACCTGCAACAATCTGCCCTGCCATTAGGTTCCCTCCCTTTCTGGGTGAGAAATAAACTGTTTAACCACATAGGGTGAGGTGCTGGCGGCCAACAACGCTCCGTAGGTGAGACCGAAACTGAAGACCTGCCCTACCTTTACCCCTTCTGGGTAGTCGCTGGTATCCAGTAAGAGGTGATCGCTACTGGCACCGAGCACCCGTACTCCTGGCTCCAGAGGCAATAGCCCCTCCGGATGCACATCCTGTCGCCCTAGGGCGAGGATAGCCCGACGCCTAACTCCTAGGTCTGTGAAGGCGGGGCGCTGGCCAAAGGCATCCTGCCCGATGGAACCGGTGGGCAAGGTAGGTTTCTCTTTAACCTCTATAGCCACCGCCTGCAGCGTGACAGCATCGGTAAACAGACCGGGTAAGGGGCGACGAGCAATGGTTTCTCGCCCCAGGATTATGGCCTCTCCCAAACGTAGATTATTAATCCCTTTAGGTATCTTACCCTGCTGCAACAGTTCTAGTGAACTGGAATTGCCACCGGAAATCACCTGGCACTCCACCAAACTTAGACGTTTGAGCTCGGCGGCCAGTTGAACTAGAACACCTAAGTTAGTGGGGTCGGGTAGGACACCGCTAAAGCAGGTCAGATTGGTTCCTAGACCAGCGATTTCTATCCCTGGCAGATGGAGTGCCTGGCGAACAAAGGGGATCACTTCATCAGGCCATAGACCTTCTCGCAGGTCACCCACATCCACCATTAATAGCACCCGGTGTCGCTTGCCAGCGGCTAAGGCTGCCTGACTAAGGGCTTCAAGGGTGACCAACTCACTGTTTAAGCTCCAGTGGGCGAGACGCACCACCGCCTCCGCTTGCCGGGGATCGGGCAGCCGCAGCAAAGCTCTTTCTGCCGTTGGCAAACGGGCCAAATTCTCTAGCCGCGAATCGGCCAGTGTCGCAATGCCAGCAGCCATCATGGCTTCGCCCACTTGGACTGCACCACAGAGCACTTTGGTAACGCCCCAGATATCTATGCCCCAAGGCCTGGCCAGTTCCCTTAAGGTCTGGGTATTGTGCCGTATTTTGGCCAGATCAATGCGTAAGCGTGGATACATATTACCTACCACCACCCTTTCCTTGGCTCGGGAGGTTCTCAGATACCCAAACTCGCTCGCATCAGGTACCGTGCCGCCTGTGGATAGCCATTGGCCAGTACCCCCAGGGCGGCTAGATTGTAATGCTTATCTATGAGAATTTCTACCGGTCCCTTGGGCAGAAGCGCCTGTTTCGCTGGTTTAGCAAGAGTCGCTGATAATAGCTGCTTAGCCTGGGCCAGCTGGGTCAAAGGCCCGCCCGTGCCGATCACATAGCGCACATTGCTGAGGTCTCTGCCCTCAGCAATGGTGGCACGACCGTGGGGACCGTAGAGTTGTTTGAGGCGTCCGGCATGGCGCTCCAAGGCGGTCTGGACCGCTTCCTTGGTGAGTTCCTCTAATAGGCGCCTTTCCTCTTCACTAGAGGGGATGGGTGGCCAATTGGCCAACAGATTGTCCACGCCTGCTCCCACACGGGCGGATAGCACAGAACTGTCAATGCGGGCGGCCACATGGGGGGCATTCACGTATACGCCCAAGTCCCCTTCCACTGTGCGTTTTGCCAACGGCTCCGGATGTAGCAAGAGACGGTTTATCTCGTCGGAACCGGGTGTGACCGAATGCACGTCAGTGGTGGCCCCTCCCACATCGATGATTAAGAGATCGCCGATGTCCTCATATAACAGTTGGGCAGCCAGCAGGACGGCACCGGGGGTGGGCAGGATCTGTCCAGTAACCATCTGCCGGATTTTCTCCATGCCGGCCGCATGCACAATGTGCTCTTCAAACACCTGCTGAATAACTCGGCGCGCCGGCTCCACGTTCAACTCGTCGATGGCCGGATAGACATTGTCCACCACGTGGTAGGACAACTGGGCTGCCTGCATGATGGCCACAAACTCCCCCTGCGCCGCCCTGTTCCCCGCATAGATAATGGGGGCCGACAACTGGAGTTCCGCCAAATGGCGGGCATTGGCCAACACGGTGGCCGATTCTCCGTAGTCAACGCCACCGGCCAGAAGGATAATATTGGGCTTCTGTTGCTTCAGAGCTTCTAGATCATGGGGCTTCAGTTCACCAGCCGTGATCAGACCTAAAACGGCGCCGGCGCCTAAGGCGGCTTCGCGGGCAGCCCGGGCTGTCATATCGTAAACTAACCCATGCACACTCATCCGCAGTCCGCCGGCCGCGCTGCTACTGGCCAACATGGTTCGCCATGTGATGGCCTCACCCAGATTCCTTTCCAGGTCGGCAACTGCCTGGCGGAGGCCAATGGTCACATCACCTTGGGCCACGGAGGTGGGCGCCTGCCCCTGACCTAGGAAACGGGGGTAGGCCCCCTCCAAATCAGTAAAGGCGTTAACGACGGTGGTCGTGCTACCAATCTCAGCAACCAGTACCTCTATCTGTAACATGGTTCGGAGCTCCTTCCTGGGCCCGTTTGTACCGCTCCCGCACGAGGAAGCTGGCCACGTGATGGCCTTTGGTGCCTCGGCCGAAGCCGGCGTCTAGACCGCATTCAACCGCGATTTCATTGGTAACCTGGGTACCTCCACCCACCAGCAGCAGTTTATGGCGTACACCCTTTTCCACGCAGAGTTCGTGCAGGCGGCGCATATTCGAGCGATGCACATCGGCATGGGTGATGATGGTACTGATGAGAATGGCATCGGCGTCAATTTCGATGGCGGCGTCAATCACCTTTTGCACTGGTACCGAGGTGCCCAGATAGAAGCATTGGATACCAAAACCCTCCAGGCCTCCGTGTTTTATATCAATGATCTCTCGCATACCCACCGAGTGCTCATCTTCCCCGACGGTGGCTGCCACCACTTTCATGGGGCGTTTGGCCACCTCTTGCCGGATAATGTCCTCACTCAATAAGGGCACTTCCTCCGGTATAACCAGTTGGGAAGGGTCAATGGCGAAGGGCACCCGCCCTTTTACCTCCAGGTAGGTACCTTCTGCCGGCTGCATGACTTGTCGGTGGATAACTTCGCAGTCGGTGAGCCCAAAGCGTTTGGCCATTTCCAGCGCAGCCGCTTCTGCTGTCCGCACATCAGTGGGGAAGAAGACTTGGACATTAATCCAACCGTCCCCGCTCCATTCCACCTCCGGTACCAAAAGCCCAGCCTCTCTTAGCCCTTGAGTGGCTTCAAGACGCTTGGTCACGTTATCTTCCGGATCCAGTTCATCCACGTAGGCGATCTTCTCTGGGTGACAGAGGGTGCATCCGCCCAGCGCATCGCAGGGAGAGGTCAGGCCTTCCGGCACCCTATTGTAGCCGAAATGGGCACAGACGGGGGCGAAGTAATCGGGATCCCGAGGTACAACCGTATCCGCGCCCACGCCACCCCGGGGATCGCGGGCAATGCCATCACCGTTGCGTTCTGGGTACTGACCCGAATCTACAAAGAAGCCCTGGCTAACGGCAGCGAAATAACCGCCCACCTCAAGGATTTCTTCCATAAACAGGATGGCCCGCTCCTTTAACTCGCGCACCCGCTCCCGCAAGGGACCTTCTTGCTTGAGCTCCACCATATCTAGAATGCCATCTAGGGCCAAAAGGGCCTGTTTGGCGGTGTTGACGGCGGAGATGCTGTTGTAGTGCCACGGTACGTTACGCCCCTCGTCGGGCGTAATGGTGCTTTGGATATCGGCAGAGGTGAGCCGGGAGATGAGAACGTTTAGGGCATGGGTGACTATGGCCTCCCGGGTGTCGGAGTCGATGTATCTGGTATTCATCTGGGCCCGCATCCGGTAGTCCTTGAACAACTCCCGCAGAGCCACTGCATAGGGCAGATCATAGCGCAGCGCCGGCCCCGGGCTAGCGGTGGGCGGCACGGTGGAAAGGCAGATGTTGCTCTTTTTCATGCCTACCGCCACCGAATAGGCACAGTTGATGGCGTGCTGCACCAGCAGCTCGGGCATCACTTTCCAGCCCTCACGGGCAGTGGCGTTGGCATTGTGGGCGCCATCGATCTGCGCCATGTCAGCATAGGACATCAGGCCCTTAGCCACTGCCGCATCCACAAAGGAACGCAACATGTTCACGTTACGATAAAGCACGTTGTATTGAGGATCTTGGTGGGCACCGTTGACGCCTTCTTCCGCGAAGAGAACGGCAATTTCTGGCCCCGCTACCCCACTTACGTAGGAGTGGAGGTTGATGGGACGTCCCACTTCGTCTTCGATCAAATCCAAGGCTTTACGAGTTGCCCGCAATTGCTTGCGGGTAATGGGTACGCCTCCTACCCCTTCGGGGGTGCCTTCAATAAGGCCATCAAAATGGCTCTGACCAGCGGTGCGGATCACCATGATATGGTCGGCCCCATGCCAAGCGGCCATTCGCATACGCCGCAGATCGTCTTCAAAGCGGCCTGAGGCTATTTCCGAGGTAATAACACAGTCGGGTTGGGGATCAATGCCCCCAAAATACTTGCCTGCTGGCAGGGGGATGCTCTGCTGCAGAGGTTCTGAGGTCTGTTTATAGGTAAAAGGCCCTGCGGTTTGGTTTGGCACCGGCTTCCGCCAACTCCACCCTCGTCGCCGTGGACGATATTGTTCCAAGTCGCTAAGTATCTCTTCTATGTTCAGCTTCTCATTGGGTTGCACCTGCACTGACCCCCTTCCCCTGAAAATGGGCATGCACCACATCCCAACCTTGCCCTTGTAGGAGCCTGCGGCCGGCGGTAAGCCCATCGCAACCCCAATGCCGGGCCGCCACATAGACCACGTGTCCGGCACCCTTAGAGAGCAAACCCTGATCGCTAATGGCCTGCACCAGCTCCTTGGCTTCCCAACTATTGAAACCCAGGCGCAAGAGCACTGAGCGTTCAATGGAGGGCGAAGTGTTCTTTTCTGCCAGTTCTATAAGGGGTTGCACGATTGCATGGGCCAATTGCCAGAACCGCTCTTCCAGCTGAGCCTCGCTTAAGTTGGCCAGGTGTTGTCGCCGGGAGGCAAAATCGTCTTTTCGCTGCACTTTTCCCACTCCCTTATGACCAAGTATCTACTTATTGCGGCCGTTAGGCACCGCTCTAACAGCTAGGGCAGGCGTACCTGCTGCTCCGCTGCCACTTGTTCAATCAGTTCCAGGCGGGCACGGCTATCGGCCCGCAAGAAATCCACATCCAGTTGGCTCAACTGACGGTTCTTAACCTGGCGCAAGGCATTCCGCAAATAGGAGCGGCGCAAGTCATCCAGCGGATACTCCTGAACCCTTATCTGCTCTGGACGCTCAGGTATAATAATGGACCTTCCCGGCTGGCTACTGCGCGGATCGCCCCGGCGCACTTCAATGCCCCGCTGGCGAGCAAAGGTTAGTTGGGCCGTGGGATGCTTGCCAGCTCCCGTATATTCGGTTTCCTGCACGACCAACATCTGGTCGGCTGGCATGGTTTGGGCGATGGCAAAGGCGGCCGCCAAAGCCGTATTGCCGGCCGGCCCCCGCTCCAAACCTTCCAACTGGGCCAACATTTCCGTGGTATAGAACACTTCCCCTTGGGTTACAGTCACATATTGATCCAAATAACGCAGGGGACGGGCCGCATTACGGGGCACATCGGCCCGGTCTGGCCAAGTGGCGAAAGGCACTCCGAAACCGGTATGACCAGTGGTGAAGGACTTGCGGTTGAAGTCACCATCGCTGGCCATATGCAGACCGTGAAGATCCACACTGGCCCCGATTACCCTCGTAGTGGTAGCTCCCGCCTTGCGTAAGCCGCGGGCCGTACCCGTCACGTTGCCACCGCCAGCGTGGGTAACCACAACCGCGTCAGGATAGCGGCCCGTACGGGCTAGTATTTCCTCGGCAATTTCGGCCCCTATAGTTTCAATCCCGGCAATGGCATAGGGGGTATAGAGGCTGGCGTTGAAATAGCCGGTCTCTTCCAACAGGCAGAGAAAAACGTAGAATAATTCAGGTCCGACAGTAAGCTGACATACTTCCGCACCATAGGCTTCACAGGCGCGAGCCTTTTCCAAGATCTCTGGCTGCCCCACTCCCTCGCTATCATAGACTTCTTGCACTACGATGCATTTTAGGCCGTGCATAGCGGCCTGCGAGGCCACGGCGGCCCCATAATTGCCACTGGTGGCCGCAATGACACCCTCGTATCCCAGCTGTTTGGCCTGATAAACAGATATGGCTGCCCGCCGGGCTTTGAAACTACCGGAAGGGTTGCAGGCTTCGTCTTTCAGAAAGATGCGGGCACCACATCCGGGCGGTGCCAACCGCCGGGCCAGTTTGGTTATGTTGCGCAGTTCGTAGAGAGGCGTATTACCAACTCCCGTTAGGGCTTGCACGCGCCGAACCTGGGCCAAATCAAAGCCGGTGGCGTCCATCATGGCCTCGTAGTCAAAGGCCAGCGACGTCTGTTCAAACTGCTGGTAATCAAAGCCCACGGCTCGTTTCATTATCTCGTTCTGGCGCCCCATGACAGCCTGATAACTACTTGCCATCGTCGTTTCCCTCCAATAGACGCCGTAGTTCCATCCCGATGGGTAACAGCTCGGGCACCGGCTCCCCAAAATCATGGGTATGGCGAGGATTTATTCGGGTGACTATGCCCTTTTGGGTGCGCCCGATAAGGGTGGTGACAACAGCCTCTTGACCTAGGGAAGCCGGCTCTTGCAAGAAGCCTTTAACCCGCAACTCCAGAGGCACAGAGGCCGTATCGGCGGGCACTTGAGGCGCCCGTTCCCCGGGCGCTAAGACAATCCGGCATATCTCCACCCAGGTACCTGGGGGATATACCTTGGCTTCCAGCATTACTTCACCACCTCCGCTAACATGGCAACGGGTAGGGGCAGATCCCGCATGGTTTTGAGGCCGGGACTAGCAGCTAGCACATGGGGGATCATGTTCACCGCCATTGCGATGGTACCAACGCCACCGGGAATCTCCGGTTTAATGTGTAGGTCTATACTGGGAGTGCCGGTAATCCGTATGTAGTCGCCCGTCTCCACTCCTGCCAGGTCCGGTCGCACCTGTTGCGGGTGCTCCATAATCAGCTTGACTTCTCCCCTGCACTTGCCATAGGCAATATGCCGGCAGCCAGCCACCATACCGGGATGAACCACCACGTGGGGCGTTTCTCTGTAGACATGGGAGATAATAGGTTCCTTCGTCTCCACAATCTCATCCAGTTGCCAACCCAAGGCGTCGGCTATCATGGCCATGGACTGGGGGAAACCCACGTGCCCCACGATGGTGCCATCAGCAATACCGGCTGCGAACTGCTCGGGAGTGGTGCCTACTCCTTGGGTTCGCATGACCATGGGACCAAAGGCGGAAAGATCGTTTATGCGTTTGGCATGAATACTTTGCACGTCCAGGCAGACACCGGTTAACATAATGATGAGGGCATCTAGTACAAATCCCGGGTTTATACCCGTGCCTAAGACAGTAACACCGTGTTTCTTGGCCAGCGCATCCAGTTCCTGCGCCACTTCCGGGTGCTGTGCCGCCGGATAAGCCATTTCCTCGGCAATAGTAATCACATTCATGCCTGCCCGCACTGCCTGTTCAATCTGGGGGCGCACCACCTCCAGAAAGGAGGAAGTGGCTATCAACACCAGGTCGGCGGCTCCCTGCTGCAGCAGGGAAACCGGGTCGTTGCAGACTACTATGTCGCAGTGACCTTCCCCAATGACGGAGGAGAGGGTCTTGCCAACCCAAGCCTCATTCACTTCGAGCACGCCTACAATCTTCATATTGGACCGCCGCAGCAAAGCCTTGGCTATACCACGACCCATGGCGCCAAGTCCCCAGAGAATGACTCGCACCTGTTCCATTACCGCACCTTCCCTCACATGTTTCTCCTATTATCCAGTTAATGTAGCAAAACCCGTGCCAAGAATCTTGAAGAAAAATAAGACACTTGCATATGCAAAAAGAAATACCCAACAGCCCTGCTGCCGGGTATTCGTCAGCTAGTGCCCAATAATGGGCGGATGGCATTCAGTTGCCTGCTAACCAATCTTGCAAACCTAAATAGATGGCCCACACGATCTTTTGGCGATAGTTCTCGTTTGCTAGCAAAGCCGCTTCTTCCGGGTTACTAATGAAGCCTACTTCTACTAAGACCACTGGGCAACGGGAATCATTGAGCACCCGGTAATCCCCCACTTTGGCCACCCGATTGGTGTTCTGTAGAACACGGGTGAGGGAGTTCTGAATGGCCTTGGCTAAGCGCTCTGACTCCGGATCATCGGGTGGGTAGAACACCTGGGCACCCCGCCAGCGACTGGAGCCAATGGCGTTAACGTGTAACGACAGGGCTGCATCGGGTTGCCACTCGTTAATCAGCTCCACTCTCCGTAGAATGTCCCGCCGCTTACGACCGCCCGGGAGAGCCGGGTTTTCGTCGGCCAGGTCACCATCGCTCTCTCGCGTCATAAAAGTTACCGCTCCCGCATTACCTAACAGCTGTCGGAGTCTAAAACCTAAATCGAGAACGATGTCTTTCTCCAGCAATGTTCCTCGGGTTGCCCCCGGATCAGGTCCGCCATGTCCCGGGTCGATGGCTATGACCTTGCCCCAGAGGGGCAGAGATGCTTGCGCCGCCTTTGGCTGCGGGGAACAAGCGAGTAGACTTATAAGCAGCAGGGCGCTAGCCAGTTTGCGCCACACACAACCACCTCCCACAGTAACACACATCTATAGTCTGCTCATAAAGGGAGGCTAACATAACAGGAAAGCCCTCTGCTGGCAACAGCAAAGGGCTTGTAAAACTATGCAATTAGCGCTTGGAGAATTGAGGAGCGCGACGGGCTTTTTTCAAGCCGTATTTCTTGCGTTCTTTCATGCGTGGGTCGCGCGTCAAGAAGCCAGCCGGCTTCAAGATGGGCCGCATCTGGTCATCCACTTGCAAGAGAGCACGGGCAATGCCATGCCGAATCGCACCAGCCTGTCCAGAGAAGCCGCCACCGTGAACTTTGGCATACACATCAAAGCGATTCAAAGAATCGGTCAGCTCCAACGGCTGACGCACGATCAACTTCAGTGTTTCCAGACCGAAGTACTCATCGATGGTCTTGCCGTTGATGAAGATGTTGCCAGTGCCTGGAAGTAAACGGACGCGGGCGACCGCCTTCTTACGCCGTCCGGTACCATAATAGAAAACCTTTGCCATTGCTTCTTACTCCTCCTTCCCAGGCTAGCCCCGGAGAACCCAAGTTTCGGGTTTCTGGGCTTGATGAGGATGATCAGGGCCACTATAAACCTTGAGTTTCTTTGCCATTGCCCGGCCCAAACGGTTGTGAGGCAACATGCCTTTAACGGCCTTTTCTACCACAAACTCAGGTTTCGTTTGCATGAGAGTGCGATACGTGGTGGACTTGAAACCACCGGGATAACCGCTATGGCGGTTATACCTTTTCTGGTCAAGTTTCTTGCCGGTTAGCACAACTTTATCTGCATTTACAACGATTACAAAGTCGCCGGCATCCACATGGGGTGTGTAGGTCGGTTTATGCTTACCACGCAAAATACTAGCAACCTCAGACGCTAGGCGACCCAACGTTTGGCCGGCGGCATCAACGACATACCATTGGCGCGTTATGTTCTGCGCGTTGGCCATGAAGGTTGTGCGCATGGTGATTCCCTCCAATTATACGAAAATTATTGAGATGGCCAGCCACGTCGGTCTTGTTTCGACTGATTGCTAAGTTATCAGCCCAAGACAGAAAGCGCACGGCCTACATGGTTGACCTGCGGGGCTAATCAGGCCAACAAACATTTTATCCTAGCCCATTTCCAGTGTCAAGGAGAGCTGGGGCGGATAAAAGACCTTTTCTAAACATAATCCGTGGGGTGGCGCAGTGGGTCCCGCCAGGTCCCGGTTACGGCTAGCTAAGATAGCGGTCATGTCAGACACAGGCCGCTTGCCCAAACCTACCTCCAGCAGGGTGCCGACTATTATGCGCACCATGTTGTACAGGAAGCCATTGCCTTCGGCACAGATGAGGATGCGGCTGGCTTCTGGTTGCTCTACCTTAAGTTGCCACAGATGACGCACCGTGCTCTCCACCGAACTCCCCACCGCTTGGAAGGCCTTAAAGTCATGTTCTCCTTCTAAAAGGGCGGCTGCCTGCCGCATGGCCTCCACACTCAAACCCTGAGGTACATGATAGCTGAAATGACGCCGGAAAGCGGAAGGCTGACGGCGATTACAAATCTCATAGACATAGCGTTTGCCTAGGGCCCAGTAGCGGGCATGAAAATCCAAATCCACTTCCACAGCTTTCAGCACTACGATGCTTTTGGGCAAGTTGGCATTCAGGGCGAAAGGAAAACGCTCCACCGGAATACGGCTGTTTGTATAGAAGTTGCACACCTGTCCTCTAGCGTGTACACCCGCATCGGTGCGGGAGGCGCCAGTCACGCGAATGGTTTCGCCGGTGATGGTTGCGAGAGCTGCTTCTAGCGCGCCTTGAATCGTGGGCGCATTCTTCTGCAGTTGCCACCCATGCCAGTCGGTTCCGTCGTATTCTAAGCTGAGCACTATATTGCGCTTCATACCCATCGCCCCAAGAAGTAGGCTATGCCAAAGGCCAGGGCCGCTAAGAAATAGGCCCAGAAATCTTTAGCGGTGTACTTTAGTACCTTCAAACGGGTGCGATGCTTACCCCCGCGATAGGCCCGAGCTTCCATGGCCATAGCCAACTCGTCGGCGCGGCGAAAAGCACTCACAAAAAGAGGAACTAGTAGAGGCAAAAGGCTTTTGGCCCTCTTAATCAGCCCACCACTTTCAAAGTCGGCTCCCCGGGCCAGCTGTGCCCGCATTATCTTGTCGGCTTCCTCGATTAAGGTAGGAATGAAGCGCAAGGCAATGGTCATCATCATGGCCAGTTCATGGGCCGGTAACCCAAAACGAGCACCGGGACTCAGAATGCGCTCCAGCCCATCAGTCAAAGCAATGGGCGAGGTGGTTAGGGTCAGCAAGGAAGTGGCTACCACCAACAAGATCAGTCGAAACGCGAGGAAAGCTCCTTGGGCCAAGCCGTTGCTTTCGATACGTAAGAAGCCCAGTTGCCAGAGAACAGTGCCACCGCGGGTAGTAAAAAGATGCAAGAGAAAGGTAAGGGCAATTATGAATTTCAAGGGACTCAGGCCACGGAGCATTATCTTCAGGGGTACACGGGCAATTTGTGCTACCACCATCACCAAGGCGGCCAACCAGAGGTAAGGCAGGAAGCCGTTGACTAAGAACAGCACAATGATGAAGGCAAAACTGAGAACCAACTTGGTGCGGGGATCCAGTCGATGTACAACCGAGTCGCCAGGGTAGTATTGGCCAATGGTGACGTTTTTCAGTATGCTCACTGCCCCTCACCCCCACGGTGAAGCCCGAGAATAATGGCACAAGCTTCTTCTACTGTTAGGGCAACTTCGGGAACTGGATAGCCCTTTTCCCGCAGAGCCAACATCAGTTCTGTCACCTGGGGCACTCCTAGCCCTACGTCCATTAGCATTTTAGCTTGAGTAAAGACCTGCCGGGGCGAACCGTCAGCCACTATCTGTCCACGATGCAAAACCACCAGTCGGGTAGCAACACGAGCTATATCCTCCATGCTGTGGGAAACTAGGATGACTGTCATGCCCGCTCGGCTATGCAACTGCTGCAACTGGTCCAGCAACTCATCTCTCCCTTGCGGGTCCAGCCCGGCGGTAGGCTCATCCAGAACCAGAACCTTGGGCCGCATGGCTAGAATACCGGCAATGGCTACGCGACGCATCTGCCCACCACTCAGTTCAAAGGGAGAGCGATCGCAGATGGCAGAGGGATCTAGGCCAACCAGAGTCAAAGCCTCGTTTACCCTCTCCTTTAACTCGGCCTCAGGCACGCCCTGGTTCTTTGGACCAAAAGCCACATCGGCAAAGACCGTTTCTTCAAAAAGTTGATGTTCCGGGTACTGAAAGACCAGACCCACCCTTTGCCTAACTTCCCGTAAATCGGTGGCCTTATCGGTTAGGCTGCGCCCGTCAACTACTACCTCCCCCTGGCTGGGGCGAATCAAACCATTGAAGTGCTGCACCAGAGTGGATTTGCCACTACCGGTAGGGCCTATAAGGCCCACAAACTCGCCCTCCCCGATGGAAAGGTTGATATTGTCCAGGGCCCGCACCTCAAAGGGTGTGCCTGGGTTGTAGACACTACTTAGGTTTCTTATAGTAATTGACATAACTGCTCCACCATTTCCCCAACCGTTAGCACGTCGGGCTGCAAATTGAGACCCTGCTCCCGCAGTAGCTGGGCTAGACTAGTGACCTGAGGCACGTCCAACCCCAGCTGTCGTAGCAGGTCCACCTGGCTAAATACTTCACGGGTGCTGCCATCCAGGACGACACGCCCTCTGTCCAGCACGATAACCCGTTCTGCCCGTACCGCCTCGTCCATATGGTGAGTAATCAATACTACGGTCATACCCCGCTCCCGATTCAAACGCAGGGCAGTCTCCATCACTTCCTGGCGCCCAAGAGGGTCTAACATGGCCGTCGACTCGTCCAAAATGAGAATCTTTGGATGCATAGCTAGAACGCCAGCTATGGCTACCCGTTGCTTCTGCCCGCCGGACAACAAATGGGGTGGGTGCAAAGCATAATCGCTCATCCGCACCAAGCTCAAAGCCTCATCGATGCGTCGTCGAATCTCGTCGGACGGAATCCCCAAGTTCTCAGGACCAAAAGCCACATCTTCTTCCACGATGGTAGCCACGATTTGGTTATCGGGATTCTGAAAAACCATGCCCGCGATCTGCCGGATGGCAAATACCGAGTCTGTATCTTTAGTGCTAATGCCATCCACCCATACCTCGCCGGAGGTAGGGGTTAGGATGGCATTGATGTGCTTCGCCAAAGTGGATTTTCCAGACCCATTGCGGCCAACGATGGCCACAAACTCACCAGGCTCAATGGATAAGGAGACGCCCTGTAACGCCTGAGTCTGCTGGGGATCGTCGCTATTGTAGCTGAAGCTAACCCCCTCCATGCGGATGATAGCGGACACGGCGATCCCTCCTATTGACTACTCTACCAGCTCAAGGATTGCCATTGGCGCACCATCACCCTGGCGGAAGTTGGTCTTGATGATGCGTGTATAGCCTCCTGGACGATTGGCATAACGTGGAGCCAATTCTTCAAAGACTTTTGTTACCACCGACTCGTCCCAAATATAGGCTAGAGCCTGACGACGGGCATGCAAATCGCCCCGTTTACCAAGAGAAATGATCTTTTCCGCAATAGGTTGCACCGATTTGGCCCGGGTTTCGGTAGTTTCAATACGCCCATTGGCCAAGAAGGATGTCACCAAGTTGCGTAGCATAGAACGACGATGGTTAGTCGGTCGACCTAGTTTACGATATGGCACGGAGTACACCTCCCCCTTAGTCTTCCGCTTTCCGTAGGCTCAGCCCTAGTTCAGCCAGTTTACTTGTCACTTCTTCTAGAGACTTCTTGCCTAAATTGCGGACTTTCATCATGTCTTCTTCCGTCTTTTCAATGAGCTCCGACACCATATTGATGCCCGCTCGTTTCAGACAGTTGTAAGAGCGAACCGACAAATCCAGCTCTTCAATAGTCATATCTAGAATACGGTCGCGCTCTTCGTCTTCCTCAGACACCAAAATTTGCTCTTGCTTAGCCCGATCGGTTAAGCCGATAAACGAATCCAGGTGGCGGGAAAGAATCTTGGCGCCCACACTGACTGCCTCTTCTGGGCTAAGGCTACCGTCGGTCCAAACCTCTAAGATCAACTTGTCCAGATCGGTAACATCGCCCCGACGCGTATTCTCCACCTTATAGTTGACTTTATTAATAGGCGTGAAAATCGAATCGACGGGAATAACACCGATTGGTTGGTTAGGACGCTTGTTGCGCTCGGCGGACACATAACCGCGGCCCCGCTCAGCAGTCATTTCCACACGTAAGCGCGCTCCATCCGCTAGGTTGGCTATTACCAGATCCGGGTTCAGTATGGTTACGTCAGCATCGCAGATGATGTCAGCACCGGTAACCACGCCCGGTCCTTCCTTGTCAATCCGTAGCGTCTTCGTTTCTTCACTTAAGATGCGCAGCCGGAGTTCTTTTAGGTTGAGGATCATCTCGGTCGTGTCCTCTACCACCCCAGGGATAGTAGAGAACTCATGGAGAACACCTTCTATTCGCACCGAAGTAATTGCTGCGCCTGGCAACGAAGATAGCAACACTCGCCGCAGGGAGTTACCCAGCGTAGTACCGTATCCCCGTTCTAGAGGCTCAACAACAAAACGCCCGTAAGTCTTCTCTTCATTGATCTCAGCGCACTCGATCTTCGGTTTTTCAATCTCGATCATTGGCGTTAACCCTCCTTACTTCCCCATCTCCGCTCCGGTAGATTACACGAGGGTGCCGTTATCTAGAGTACTTCTCAACGATGTAGTGCTCCTGCACTGGGATGTCGATCTCATCGCGCTCAGGTAGGCGTACTACTCGACCGGTCATATTGGCCGCGTCCAGAGTTAGCCACTCGGGGATACGACGATCGCCTAATACTTCACTTAGATTTTTGAAATAGGCGCGGTCGCGACTAGATTCACGCACGGCAATCTCATCGTTCTCCCTAACCAAATAGGAAGGAATATCGACATTGCGACCATTTACCGAGAAGTGCCCATGATTCACCAACTGCCGGGCTTGCGCACGGGAGTCGGCAAAACCTAGGCGGTAAATCACATTGTCTAGACGCAGCTCCAAGAGCTGCAGCAAACGCTCGCCAGTAACGCCCTTTGTCCGGGAAGCAGCTTTAAAGTATCTACGGAACTGGCGCTCCAGAACACCATAGATACGACGGGCCTTCTGCTTTTCCCTCAACTGCATGCCATAGTCGGAGAGCTTACCACGACGCCGCTGACCATGCTGGCCCGCTGGATACGGACGTTTAGCAACGGAGCACTTATCGGAATAGCAGCGCTCACCCTTCAGGAACAACTTCGTGCCTTCACGACGGCACAACCGACACACAGGTCCATTGTAATTAGCCACTTATGCCTACACCTCCCTGTCTCTAGACTCGACGCCGCTTCGGCGGCCGGCAACCATTATGGGGAACCGGAGTAACGTCCTTGATCATGCTTACTTCTAAACCGGCTGCTTGTAGGGAACGGATAGCAGCTTCGCGGCCACTACCGGGACCCTTAACGTGAACTTCTACTTCCTTCATACCATGCTCAATGGCAGCCTTAGCGGCCGTTTCGGCTGCAATACCTGCGGCAAAGGGAGTGCTCTTACGCGAGCCCTTGTAGCCAACATTGCCTGCACTGGACCAAGAAATGGCATTGCCTGCCTTATCGGTAATGGTAACAATTGTGTTGTTGAACGTGGAACGGATATGAGCTATGCCGAACTCGACGTTCTTGCGCTCGCGACGTCTCGTTCTGGCAGCTGCTTTTCTTTTAGCCATTAGCTACGTTTACCCCCTTTCTTACTTACGACGGCCGCCCACCGTACGGGCTTTACCCTTACGGGTACGAGCATTCGTCTTTGTTCTCTGCCCCCGTACGGGCAAGCCGCGACGGTGGCGTAAACCACGATAGCAACCGATTTCAATCAAACGCTTAATATTGGAATTGACTTCGCGCCGCAGGTCACCTTCGACCTGATAGTCCTTGTCAATTACTTCACGCAAACGGCTGACTTCGTCTTCCGTTAAATCCCGGACTCGTGTGTCGGGGTTAACATTGGTCTTCTGCAAGATTTCGCGAGAGCGGCTCAGACCGATCCCGTAAATATAAGTGAGGGCTATTTCCACCCGTTTGTCGCGTGGTAAGTCTACGCCGGAAATACGAGCCATGCTTTGCTCTACACCTCCTAAGAGTTTAAATCAAACGCCTTGCTTCTCTGGTACGAAGCCTAGCCTTGCTTTTGTTTGTGCTTCGGGTTTTCGCAAATGACCATCACACGGCCTTTGCGGCGAATCAGCTTACACTTTTCACACATCGGTTTGACCGAGGGCCGAACCTTCATGATGGCACCTCCTTCACCACTATTTGTGCCGGTAGCGTATGCGCCCCCGGGTTAAGTCGTATGGGGAAAGCTCAACAGTAACTACATCACCCGGCAAAATACGGATGAAGTTAATACGAATCTTACCAGAAATATGGGCCATTACCTTATGGCCATTTTCAAGCTCTACCCTAAACATGGCATTAGGTAAAGCCTCAATTACTTTTCCTTTGACCTCAATGGCATCGCCTTTTGCCAAATGCTCAACCCTCCCTTGATTTACTGCCTGTAGAATTCTCTACCTGGCAAAAAAAGCGTTCCTCAGCTCAATTAAACCTGCGTTAGAATCAGGGGGCCGTCCTCTAGTAATGCAACTGTATGCTCAGCATGGGCAGACAAACTGCCATCAGCTGTGACCACGGTCCATTGGTCAGGCATGAAGTCTATTGCGTATGTCCCCACATTCACCATCGGCTCTATAGCCAACACCAAACCAGGAGTGAGCCTTACTCCCCTTCCTGGGTTGCCGTAATTGGGGACCTGCGGTGCTTCATGCAGTTTCCGTCCGATTCCGTGTCCTACCAAATCCCGCACCACAGAAAAGCCGGCGGCCTCCACATAGGACTGGATCGCATAGGAGATATCTGTCAACCTGCCGCCCGATTTAAAGGCGGCAATGCCTTGTGCTAGCGCCTCTTCAGTGACAGTAATCAAACGTTGGGCCAACGGGGATACGTTGCCTACCGGAAAGGTCCTGGCCGCGTCCCCATGGTAACCATTTATTTCTGCACCGACGTCAATACTAATAATATCGCCATCTCGTAGTTGTTTCAAACCGGGAATACCATGTACGACCTCGTGGTTGATGGACGTACAAATGCTTGCCGGGAAACCGTTATACCCCTTAAAGGATGGCCTGGCACCGCAACTGACAATAGTCTTCTCCGCTATTGCATCTAGTTCGGCAGTGGTAACACCGGGAACGATCGCTTTAGCCACCTCTTCCAGTGCTAAAGCCACAATTCGTCCCGCCTCCCGCATAAGCTTGAGTTCCCGCTCACTCTTGAGGGTTATCATTGACGGGCCTCCAGATGACAAGCAATGTCTTGAAAGACCTTGTCAATCGCCTGACTGCCGTCTATACTTACGAGTTTGCCTTGCTCACGATAGTAGCTAATAAGCGGCTCCGTTTGTCGGTTATAGACCTCCAGGCGATTTCTTACCGTGGCAATGGTATCATCGGCCCGTTGCTGCAGTTCCTTACCACATTTGTCACAGATCCCTTCGGTCTTGGGCGGATTGAAATCCACATGATATGTGGCACCACAGCCTTGGCAAACTCGCCTACCGGTCAAACGCCGGATCAGCTCCTCGTCGGGCACCTCTATACTGAGCACCACATCGATGGGATTGGACTCCAGGGTCTTATCCAAGGCTACGGCTTGCTCAATGGTGCGGGGGAAACCATCTAACAGGAAACCCGCCGCACAATCGGGTTGCTGCAAACGTTCATGGACTATGCGGATTGTGATATCATCGGGTACCAATTGCCCCTGACTCATGTACCGCTGCAACTCTGCGCCAAGAGCAGTGCCGGCCTTGACGGCTGCCCGAAAGATATCTCCCGTGGAGATATGGGGGATACCGTAAGTTTCTGCTATTCTCACCGCCTGCGTACCCTTACCGGCACCCGGTGGTCCCATCAGGACGATGTTCAATGCTGCCACCTCCGGTCTTAGCGCATGAACCCGCCATAGTGACGAATTGCCATCTGCGCTTCAATTTCTTTCATGGTCTCAAGGGCTACACCGACGACAATTAGAAGAGCGTTCCCGCCCAAGCCAATATTGTACTTGAAGATAGAACTCAACAGTAGTGGCAATAGAACAATGGCAATTAGGAACAATGCACCAACAAGGGTCAGCCTGTTGACAACCTTATAGAGATAATCGGTTGTAGGCTTTCCTGGGCGCAGTCCGGGAATAAAGCCACCCGATTTCTTTAGGTTGTCGGAAATGTCTCGTGGATTGAACTGCATAAACGTATAGAAATACGCAAACAGGATGATAAACGCGATGTACAGCACGATGTGTAACGGTGAACCAAAGGCAAACCATTTGGCAATATTCTGGGCCCACGGCTTGTTAACAAACTGGGTCAACATTTGCGGTAGCATCAACACGGAGGAGGCGAAAATCACAGGAATAACGCCTGCCTGGTTGACCCTAAGTGGTATATGCGTAGACTGACCGCCATACATTTTGCGCCCCACTATCCGCTTGGCATACTGCACCGGAATGCGGCGTTGTCCCTCCTGCACCACTACTACTCCAGCTACTACGACGAGACCGAGAATAGCCAATGCAATCAACGCAAAAACGTTTAAAGCTCCCGTCCTGATAGCCACGTACAGGGAGATGGCCGCCGTGGGCACACGCGAAACGATGTTGGCAAAAATGATGAGCGAAATTCCGTTACCAATACCCTTCTGAGTAATCAGGTCGCCTATCCACATGAGAACTGCTGTACCAGCAGTGAAGGATAGGGCAATAAGCAACAGACCACCAAAGGAGGTATTGAGAACGGCACCTGTGTTCCGCAGACCCCAGGCTGTGGCAAAACCTTGCGCAAAGCCTAAGATAACTGTACCGTAACGAGTGTACTTCTCAATCTTCCTACGTCCCTCTTCGCCTTCTTTTGCTAGATTCTCCCAGCTAGGAATAACGACCATCAACAGGTTGATGATAATGGAGGACGTAATATAGGGACCAATACTAAGAGCGAATATGGACAAATTCGCTAAAGCGCCGCCGGAAATCAGGTCGACAAAACCGAATAGACCTGAACCAAAGAGCTCCTGTACGGCCTCCGGGTCCAAACCAGGCACGGTAATGTAGGCGCCCACCCGGAAAACTAGGAACATCGTAAGCGTAAAGAGGATCTTCTTACGCAGGTCAGCGATTTTCCAGACGTTGCGGATCGTCTCTAGCATGCTAGACCACCTCAGCTTTGCCGCCAGCGGCCGTAATCTTCTCCTCTGCCGACTTGCTGAAGGCGTTAGCCTGTACTGTCAGGCTCTTGCTTAACTCTCCATTGCCTAAAATCTTTACGCCATCTTTAACTGCCTTGACCAATCCGGCCTCACGCAGAGTTGCGATGTTGACCACGCTGCCAGCCTCAAAACGTTCCAGGTCAGCAACATTGACAACAGCATATTCGGTCTTATAGCGGGCGTTGCTAAATCCCCGTTTGGGTACACGACGCTGAATTGGCATCTGACCGCCCTCAAAGCCAGGGCGCACTCCGCCGCCAGAGCGGGAGTTCTGACCTTTAGTACCACGTGTAGCAGTCTTTCCATGACCGGAGCCGGTACCACGACCAACTCGCTTGCGATTCTTCTTAGAGCCCGGTGCTGGCTTTAGTTCCGATAAATTCACGTTCGCACCTCCTCGCTTGATTTGCTCCCTATCCTTCAACGACCTTAAGCAGATGGCTTACTTTCTTGACCATGCCACGAATGGCGGGAGTATCATCATGCTCAACGGTCTGGTGTAACTTGCGTAAACCCAAAGCTTCCACGGTCTTGCGTTGTTTTTCGGAAAAACCAATAGGGCTTTTCACCAAGGTGATGTGTAACTTAGTCACGTCCATCCCTCCTTAGCCTATGAGCTCTTCCACGGACTTGCCACGAAGCCGGGCAACCTCTTCCGCCCGCTTCAGCTGTAGAATACCTTCGATCGTTGCACGAGCTGTGTTAATTGCATTGGAGGATCCAAGCGATTTCGTCAGCACATCGCGCACGCCTGCCAACTCCAAAATTGGCCGGACTGCACCACCGGCGATAACGCCAGTACCTTGCGATGCGGGTTTGAGCAGAACCTTGGACGCTCCAAAGTGACCGATGGTCTCATGGGGAATGGTGGTACCGACGATAGGTACTTTGACTATATTCTTAATGGCATCTTCTCTGCCTTTGCGTACCGCATCCACCACTTCTTTAGCCTTGCCTAACCCAACACCCACATGTCCGTTGCGGTCTCCCACTACGACTAAGGCGCTGAAGCTGAGGTCTCGGCCACCCTTACGGGTCTTGGCGACGCGATTTACCTTGATAACTTGATCAGTAAGATCAAGAGAGTTCACATCAATGCGCTCCAAAGTGATTCCCTCCTTCTTGCCTGTTAGAATTCCAGGCCAGCCGCACGTGCCGCATCGGCTAAGGCCGCAACTCTTCCATGATAGAGGTAGCCTCCGCGATCGAAAACTACCTGGCGGATGCCCTTCTCTAGCGCCTTCTTTGCGATCAGCTCACCAACTCGCTTGGCTGCTTCAACGTTACCACCGTTGGACCGAACGTCAGCTAGTTCAGGGCTCAGCGTGGAAGCGCTAACCAATGTGGTACCCGATACATCATCGATGACCTGAGCATAAATGTGATTGGTACTGCGATATACATTAAGCCTAGGCCGCTCTGGAGTGCCATGCACTTTCCGGCGCACGCGCGCATGCCGCACCTTGCGGACCGCATTCTTGTCTTGCTTCTTAATCAACCCTCATTCACTCCTTCCTAGGCCGCACTACTTGGCAGTCTTGCCAGCTTTCCGGCGAATGTTTTCTCCGTCATACTGAATACCTTTACCCAGATAGGGCTCGGGTTTGCGGATGGAACGAATGGATGCGGCCACCTGACCAACCAACTCTTTGTCGATACCAGACACGGTGATCAGTGGCACCGTACCAAAGGGCGGATGGGGAACAGTCTCGGCCTTAAACTCAATACCCGCCGGCGGGTCAATCTCTACCGGGTGGGAGAAACCTACGTTGAGCACCAGCTTCTTACCCTGTACGTTGGCGCGCCAACCTACGGATACGGCTCTCAGCTTCTTCTCAAAGCCCTTGGTAACACCCTCCACCATATTGGCCAAAAGGGTACGTGTTAGGCCGTGCAAAGAACGATGTTCTTTATCATCGCTGGGCCGCTGCACCCGCAGAACATTTCCCTCCCGTACTATCGTCATATCGGGATGAAGTTCTCTTACCAACGTGCCCTTCGGGCCTTTAACAGTAACCTTGTTGTTATCATCAACAATTACCTCAACCCCGTTGGGTATGGTAATCGGATTCCTACCTATACGAGACATCTGTGCACCTCCTTCACAGGCCTACCAGACATAGCAGATGACTTCGCCACCGATTCCTAACTGGCGAGCCTGTTTGTCAGTCATTAAGCCACGAGATGTTGAAAGAATTGCTATGCCGAGACCGCCCAGAACCCGTGGTATTTCGTCTTTACGAGCATAGACTCGTAGGCCGGGGCGACTAATTCTCTTTAAGCCGGTAACTACCCGCTCTTTGTTCGGACCATATTTAAGGTGCAGGCGAATGATACCCTGCTTGTTGTCGGCGATGTACACATAATCGCGGATGTACCCCTCAGCCTTGAGAATCTCCACTAGACTGAGTTTCATTTTTGAGGCGGGCACATCAACGGTTTCATGATAAGCAATGTTAGCGTTGCGAATCCGCGTGAGCAGATCAGCAATAGGATCAGTCATCACCATTTACCCTAACGACCTCCTTCCCGTGCGCTGGGCATTACCAGCTAGCCTTTTTGACTCCCGGAATCTGGCCTTGGTGGGCTAGTTCACGGAAGCAGATACGGCAAATGCCAAATTTACGCATATAAGCATGGGGACGACCGCAAATTCTGCAACGGTTGTAACGCCGCACAGAAAACTTGGGCTCCCGCTGTTGCTTTAAGATCAACGACTTCTTAGCCACAATTGTCCCTCCCTTGTTTTACTGGCGGAATGGCATACCGAGGAACTCTAACAACGCCTTGGCTTCTTCGTCAGTGCGAGCAGTAGTTACAATTGTGATATCCATACCCTGGATTTGCTCGACCTTATCATACTCAATCTCAGGGAAAACCAACTGCTCCCTTACACTCAACGTGTAGTTGCCCCTACCATCAAAAGACTTGGGTGAGACTCCGCGGAAGTCGCGGACACGTGGCAGGTTAATGTTCATCAATTTGTCGAGGAACTCATACATACGATCTCCACGTATAGTAACTTTGGCACCGATAGCCATTCCTTCGCGCACCTTAAAGTTCGAAATCGACTTGCGGGCACGGGTGATTACCGGTTTCTGCCCGGCAATAATAGCCAAATCATTGGCGGCTGCATCAAGCAACTTAGAGTTTTGAGTAGCCCTGCCTACGCCCATGTTGAGAACAACCTTCTCCAGACGTGGTATCTGCATAACGTTCTTGTAGCCGAACTTCTGCTGCATTGCAGGTATGACTTCACTCTGATACTTGTCTCTTAACCGCGGCACAGCCTAACCCTCCCTTCCTAAACTACTTATCGATATTCTCATTGCACTTCTTGCAAACGCGTACCTTATTGCCATTGGCAAGGATCTGATGCCCTACGCGGGTAGGCTGTTTGCAAGCCGGACAAACCAACATCACTTTGGCAGCAAAAATGGGGGCTTCCTGCTTAAGTAACCCGCCTTGCTGCATGGTTGGGCTGGGTTTTCTGTGCTTGGTGACGACGTTTACATCTTCCACCAGCACTTTTCCCTCTTGGGGCAAAGCTCTCAGCACTTTACCCTTCTTGCCCTTGTCCTTACCAGACAAAACGACAACGGTGTCACCTTTACGAACGTGCAGCTTATGCTGACTCATTACTTCTTAACCCTCCTCCCTGACTGGGCCTTACAGTACTTCGGGAGCTAGAGAAACTATCTTCATGAAGTTCTTCTCTCGTAGCTCACGGGCGACTGGGCCAAAGATGCGGGTTCCGCGAGGATTGCCCTGGTTGTCAATGATAACGGCTGCATTGTCGTCAAATCTTATATGAGAACCATCGGGACGATGAACTCCAAACGAAGTACGAACAACAACAGCCCGGATGACGTCTCCTTTTTTAACAACTCCGCCGGGTGTGGCTACCTTAACGCTAGCAGTAATAACATCCCCCACGTTGGCATAACGACGCTTATGGCCGCCAACCACGTTGATGCACATAATCTCTTTTGCCCCCGAGTTATCAGCCACACGTAGACGGCTCTCCTTTTGGATCATGCTCTGGGCCTCCCTTCTAGTGACGAGTTGAGCTACTCAGCTTTCTTAACTATTTCAACCACGCGCCAACGTTTCGTTTTGCTCAGGGGACGGGTCTCCATAATCTTAACCACGTCGCCCACGCGGGCCTGGTTATCTTCAGAATGGGCTTTAAACTTGGTGGTCTTTTTGACCGTACGGCCGTATAAAGGATGCTGCATCTGTGTTTCAACAGCTACTACGACCGTTTTATCCATGGCGTCACTGACAACAACGCCCTGACGAACCTTACGTAAGTTGCGCTGCAAGATCATACGCCTCCTTCCCCTTAGCTAATATGGAGTTCGCGCTCCCGCAGGACAGTCTTAATGCGGGCGATAGCCTTGCGCACTTCCCGGATGCGCATCGGATTATCCAGCTGACCGGTAACCGACCGGAAACGAAGGTTGAACAATTCATCCTTAAGTGCAGCGAGCTTCTGCTCGAGTTCTGCTTCTGACATCTCTCGAATTTCCTTAACCTTCATTGTGCTCACCACCCGTGCTTTCGCGTGTAATAAACTTGGTCTTTACCGGTAGCTTATGGGCTGCTAGGCGCATTGCCTCGCGGGCCACTTCTTCCTCGATGCCAGCCATTTCGAATAGGACTCTACCGGGCTTTACTGCGGCTACCCAGTATTCCGGGGAACCTTTACCGCTACCCATACGCGTTTCAGCGGGCTTCTGGGTAATAGGACGATCCGGGAAAATCTTAATCCATACCTTACCGCCGCGGCGGGCAAAACGCGTCATGGCAATACGAGCAGCTTCTATTTGACGGCTGGTAATCCAAGCCGCTTCTAGTGCCTGCAAACCGAACTCACCAAAGGTAATCTCGTTACCTCTCTTTGACTTACCCTTCAGCGAGGGTCGATGCGGCCTGCGGTACTTAACACGTTTTGGCATCAACATTGATTACTCGCCCCCTTCCGCCGCTTTTGCTTTCCGTTGCGGCAGAACTTCTCCTTTGTAAATCCAGACTTTAACACCAATCTGGCCATAGGTCGTATGGGCTGTTGCAGTTGCATAATCGATATCAGCCCTTAGAGTGTGCAGAGGAATGGTACCTTCACGAGCCCACTCGGAACGGGCGATTTCTGCGCCATTCAGACGGCCAGCCACGGTGACCCGGATACCTTTTGCGCCGGCTCGCATGGTGCGCATCATTGCCTGACGCATGGCGCGGCGATGATGGGTACGTCTCTCCAGCTGAGCCGCAATATTCTCAGCTACCAGCTGAGCACTAAGCTCAGGTACACGGACTTCAATAACATTAACAAAGACCTGCTTACCAGTCAAAGTCTCTAAGGCTTGACGCAGATCTTCCACGCCGGAACCGCCTCGACCAATAACCATACCGGGTTTGGCGGCATGGATAAAGACACGTATTACATTGCCAGCCCGTTCAATAACAATATGATCGATGCCGGCATTGAACAGTTTCTCTTTCAGGTATTGGCGAATTCGGTAATCCTCTAGGAGGTAATCCGCGTAGTTTTCTTCTGCATACCACTTAGAGTCCCAATCCCGGATTATGCCTACTCGCAACCCCTTGGGGTGAACCTTTTGACCCACTTGCTAGATCCCTCCTCCTATCGTTCTTTCACAACAACGGTTATGTGGCAGGTGCGGCTTAAAATCGGGTAAATCCGTCCTTGAGCCCGCGGGCGATACCGTTTGAGTGTGGGGCCCACATCTACCCGAGCTTCTGCCACATATAGGTCATCGGCGTTCATGTCATAATTGTGCTCCGCATTGGCTACGGCCGAACGGATCACTTTCTCAATCGGCAAAGAAGCAGCCTTGGGGGTATAGCGAAGAATACTGATTGCCTCGCCTACGCTCTTGCCGCGAATGAGGTCAATGACAATCCGCGCCTTACGAGGTGCAATGCGGATATATTTTGCCACCGCCTTAGCTTCCATGCGTCTATTCCCTCCTCACTTACCTCAGAGCCGTTGAGCGCTCCGATTTATCTGCATGACCACGGTAAGTCCGAGTCGGAGCAAACTCTCCTAACTTGTGTCCTACCATCTCTTCGGTGATATATACCGGCACGTGTTTCCGGCCATCATGGACCGCAATTGTATGCCCCACCATTTGGGGGAAGATCGTCGAGCTACGAGACCAGGTCTTGATGACTCGCTTCTCGTTTTTCTCGTTCATAGCCTCAATGCGCTTAAGTAGCCGTTCATCTACATATGGGCCCTTCTTTAGGGATCTGGACAAATTAGGTGGCCTCCTTTCCAGCAACACTGAATGCGTTGCGATTATTTAAGTGATGATTGCATAACGTTGCTCTACGCCACTCTATGGCTTGCGGCGCCGCACGATATACTTATCACTCGGCTTCTTACCACGAGTACGCGCTCCCAAGGTAGGCTTGCCCCAAGGAGTAACGGGTGTCTTGCGCCCGATAGGAGCACGGCCCTCGCCACCGCCATGAGGATGGTCTACCGGGTTCATAACCGAACCACGAACATGGGGTCGTCTGCCCAGCCAACGGGACCTACCGGCTTTACCAATGGTGATATTCTCATGATCGATGTTACCCACCTGACCGATGGTGGCCCGGCAATCCACATGAATTAACCTCATTTCGTTGGAAGGCATACGAATATGGGCATATTCCCCTTCTTTAGCCATCAGCTGGGCGGCAGTACCGGCTGCCCTTACCAACTGACCGCCCTTGCCCGGTTTCAGCTCGATGTTGTGAATCATAGTACCGACCGGAATCTGACGAATGGGCATTGCGTTCCCAGGGAAAATGTCGGCGCCTTCACCAGACAGAACGGTGTCGCCCGGTTTCAGACCGAGGGGAGCCAAGATATAGCGCTTTTCACCATCGGCGTAGTTGAGTAGGGCAATATTGGCTGAACGGTTAGGATCATACTCGATACCCACTACTTTAGCCGGGATACCGTCTTTATTGCGTTTGAAGTCAATAATGCGATAGTGGCGCTTATGCCCGCCGCCACGATGGCGCGCCGTAATATGGCCATGGGCATTGCGACCAGCCTTACTCTTCAACGGAGCCAGCAGACTGCGCTCCGGCTCAGTCTTGGTAATTTCCTCAAAAGCTGAGACCGTCATGAACCTGCGTCCAGGTGACGTAGGTCTAAACTTCTTAATAGCCATCTTCTAGTCCCTCCTTGCCTAGACAGTCTCTAGGATCGGAATCGTCTTGCTATCCGGAGTTAAAGTAACGATAGCTTTCTTCCAGGATGAAGTGCGCTTATAACCGTAACGGTTGCGTTTCAGTTTGCCACGCACTCGCATGGTGTTGACCGATTCTACCTTGACCTTAAAAATAGCCTCGACCGCCTTGGCGATCTCGATCTTATTGGCATCGTCAGCAACCACGAAGGTATACTTGCGCTGTTCCATCAACTCTGTGCTGCGCTCGCTGATTACGGGGCGAATGATAATATCCCTTGCATCACGCATTAGGCCAGCACCTCCTCAAATTTAGCAACCGCATCTTTAGTCAAGATGAGGGATTTATGCTTGAGTATCTCATAAACATTGGCCGAGCTGGTGTCCACCACAGTGACGCCCGGGATATTGCGAGCAGAGAGGAACACATTCTGGTCTACACCGTCGGTTACAATAAGGGCCTTTTCTACGCCCAGCGCCTTCAACATAGCAACGATTGTCTTTGTCTTGGGCGCATCCACCGTCAATTTATCAAGCACTACCAATTCGCCGTTTTGGACTTTAGTTGAAAGGGCCGACCGCATAGCGAGGCGACGCACTTTCTTCGGCATGTCCAGTCGATAGCTCCGCGGATGGGGACCAAAGACAATTCCGCCACCTCTCCACAGAGGCGAAACACGGCTACCTGCGCGGGCGCGACCGGTTCCTTTCTGGCGCCAGGGCTTTCTGCCGCCACCGCGTACTTCTGCACGGGTTTTAGTATCATGGGTGCCTCTACGCAGCCCAGCTAAATGCCTTACCACGGCCAAGTGCATGACATGTTCGTTGGCCTCGATACCAAAAACCGAGTCGGCTAACTGGATCTGCCCGACTGCTTCACCATGCATGTTGTGCACATCTACTGTAGGCACTGATAACTCCTCCTTTCACAACAAACCGCAAAAGTAGCTGAAACTAGGCCTTTACGGAATTCTTGATTGTAACAATGCTACCTTTAGCACCCGGAACAGATCCTTTCACTAGCAACAGATTCTGTTCTGGATCGACTTTGATAACTTCTAGGTTCTGCACGGTACGGCGAACGGCTCCATAGTGACCCGGCATCTTACGTCCCTTGAAAACGCGAGAGGCATCGCGGGCCTGTAAGGAACCTACTCCCCGATGATACTTGGAACCGTGGCTCATCGGTCCCCGATGGAAACCCCAACGTTTGATTCCACCAGCAAAGCCCTTGCCGCGCGAAATACCGGTTACGTCCACCTTATCGCCGGGCTTAAAGATATCTACAGCGATTTTGTCACCAACTTGGTATTTTGCAGCATCTTTTATGCGGAACTCCCGCAAAGTACGATGCGGCGCTATATTAGCTTTGGCAAAATGACCACGGGCCGGCTTATTGATTTTGCGCTCGGGAATCTGCTCAAAACCAACCTGTACAGCCTCATAGCCGTCTCTTTCCAAAACTTTAACCTGGATGACTGGGCATGGACCCGCAATAATCGCCGTTACCGGGATTAGTTCACCTGCTTCAGTGAACATCTGGGTCATCCCCAGCTTCTTCCCAATAATTGCCTTCTCCATGTGTGCCACCTCCACAACAAATTTACCTACTTCTTTTGAGGCCTAGAGCTTGATTTCAATGTCTACGCCAGCCGGTAAGTCTAAGCGCATTAAAGCATCCACAGTCTTGGGGGTGGGCTCCAAAATGTCGATCAAACGCCGGTGGGTTCGCATTTCAAACTGCTCACGGATGTCCTTCTCCACATGGGGAGCTCTCAAAATAGTGAACAGCGACCTTTCGGTAGGCAACGGGACAGGGCCAGAAACACTGGCACCAGTTCGTTTCGCAGTTTCCACAATCTTCTCGGAAGATTGATCTAAAATCTTATGGTCAAAAGCTTTCAGACGTATTCTGATCTTTTGCTGTGCCATGTACTTGATTCCCTCCTTTTAACCCTTATCGGGACAAGCTGTCTTGCTCAGCCTCGCTTTATTGCCCCTACGCCCCAACGTCATTGGCGAGAGGAGCAGTACCCTTATCCCCCGCGCCCGCTTGAACAGCGGACCTGCTCCGCAGGAATTCCCTTTGGCGACATGGCCGCCACGAGCAACCTCCTGCATCATCACCTTTATCCAGGACCCAACCACTGGGACCATGGATTAGCTAGGCTGAAAACATCAAGCCTAGCCGCTCAATAGCATAGGATATACTGCGGCCCTGACGGCCGCAGTATATCTAGCCAACCCTCGAAAGGAGTTTACTCGATAATCTCGGTAACAACGCCGGCGCCGACGGTGCGGCCACCTTCACGGATAGCGAAGCGAACACCGCGCTCCATGGCGATAGGAGTGATGAGCTCGATCTCGATCGTTACGTTATCGCCAGGCATGACCATCTCTACGCCTTCGGGTAGACGGATCACACCAGTTACGTCGGTTGTACGGAAGTAGAACTGAGGACGATAACCGCTGAAGAATGCGGTATGACGGCCACCTTCTTCTTTACGCAGGACGTAAACTTCGGCTTTGAACTTGGTGTGCGGCTTGATGGAACCGGGCTTAGCCAATACTTGACCACGCTCGATGGAGTCGCGATCTACACCGCGCAGCAAGAGACCCACGT
>JAKOXL010000052.1 GCA_029781045.1 Bacillota bacterium
TATTGAGGCCTGCATGGCCCTCATGCCAGACGTTCCCCAAGTTGCAGTGTTTGATACTGCCTTTCATCAGACTATGCCCAAGGCAGCGTATTTATATGCACTCCCCTATGAATATTATGAGCAGTTCGGCATCCGGCGATACGGCTTTCACGGCACCTCCCACCGATATTTGACCCAGCGGACTGCGGAACTCATGGGTAAGAGCCCCGATGAGATTAACTTAATCACATGCCATCTTGGCAACGGCAGCAGCCTTGCGGCAGTCAAGGGGGGCAAGTGTTATGATACCAGCATGGGATTTACTCCCCTAGAGGGGCTAGTAATGGGTACCCGGTGTGGAGATATAGATCCTGCAGTTGTCCCCTTCCTCGGCAATAAGTTGAATCTCACCTGGGATGAGCTCGATACACTGATGAATAAAAAGAGCGGTTTGCTTGGCCTTTCCGGCGTCAGCAGCGACATGCGGGACCTAGGGGCCGCCCGTGAGCAGGGCAATGAACGGGCGCAGATTGCCTTTGATGTGTTCTTGCATCGGCTGGTAGCTTACATTGGCGCTTACTATGTGGAACTAGGCGGAGCCGATGCTATAGTCTTTGCCGGCGGTATTGGAGAGAACGATGCAGAGGTTAGGGAACTCGTTTGTGAGCGGCTGGCTGTTTTGGGAGTTTCCATTGATCGTGAGCTTAACCGCAGTGTAAGAAGCAAGGAGGTTAAGCTTTCCACCGAGGACTCCGCCATCGAAGTCTGGGTAGTGCCTACAGACGAAGAGCTTATGATCGCCAGAGATACCCTGGCACTGTCGAAAGAAGTGGTCCGAGCCTAAGAAGCAGGTCTACAGCGGCGCAAGAGCGAGAAAGCATACATGTCTCTTTGCCGCTGTCTTTAGGTTATCTTTCCTTTGAACTGCTTTAAACTGCTCCTTTGCGGATATGCTTTGGTTGTCTGTGCTTTGAAGGCGGCGGCAGCCCCACTGGGATACGATGACGCCTACCCTCTTCATGGGGAGGGTAGGCCTTTGCCTATTGCTTCTTGTCCCTCGGCCTAAAGGTCACGCACTGGGTTTCTGAGGAGTAGTCGGCCTTATCCTGTTCTGTGAGAGAACCGAATTCCATATCGCCGCGACCGGCCCGCCTGGGTGAAGTCTGGACCGTGGCGACTTGGATGGATTCCGCTCTGCAAACATTGTCGGACCAGTAGACACAGTTTTCTACGGAGCATTTGATTCGTTCCACGGTATACCTCCTTTAGATTGTGGAGTGCGTAGGTGTTCCCTCTTAGTTTTCCTAACCCTGGGGATGTTTATTATGGGCTGACATGACTGCCCTTGAGCAAGCCCGGTCCCGATAGGGCTTGACAAGGCTTCCAGGAGCATGGTATTATCAAGGAGCCGCACGGGCGGCAACAGTTTCGTAACAAGAAGTAAGCTGATGGAGCGGCACTGCTGATGCAGAAGCGGTGTGGTGGAGGGCCAAAGGTCCGATGAAAGGCTCATCAGCGGACCGCCAAACTAAAAATTTGTAATAGGCCATAGTTTCGTTCAATATCTTGATATTTCTAGGTGAGTTATCCCAGGGTATTTTGCTTAAGTCAAAAAGCTCACCAATGTGCATACTAAGCTGGTCC
>JAKOXL010000054.1 GCA_029781045.1 Bacillota bacterium
ACATGGACGGAGATGTTCGCGAGATGGCGGCGTTTATCGCTCAGAGTATAGCTGACTACTTGGTCGGTCAATCACCACCTCCAAAAGGTCCGTTATCTGATATAGATAAAGGTGGCCAAAACGTCATAGAAGCTTGGATCGAAGGTGCAGAAACTGCACTTGACGAAGGAACGCCGAAGTTGATATCTGCACTAGACCGTATCAAAGGGATGTTTGCAGCGATTTGGGAAAAAATACCAGATGACGTTAAGGAGCCAATCGAACAGGCGCTAACCTGGGTGACTGGTTTGATTGAGCAAGCAGAAGAAGCCCTCTTCAAACTGGATGAATTCCAGGAAGAACTCGACGCCCTGATGGGCGGCGGCACGAGTCCAGAAGAGCAAGCACAAGGGTTTATGGCGAGGTTGGCTGCTGGACTCAATGAGAAGCTAGACCAACTAGATGAGCCGATGAACAGATTTACAGACGCGATTTTTATTGCTGGAAGATCGACACTTGAATTTGGCAAAGCTCTATTATCTGGCAATTGGATTGAAGCGTTTCTGACCATCCTCATGGAAACCGAGTCCTTTGCCAAAGCAATGGAGCTACTTGGCGCGGTCCTGGATCCAGTAATCGCTCTGTTTGATGCAGTACTTGCTCCGATAATCAATTTCCTGCTCAAGCTTTGGAACGGGATCATTGATGCATTGTCGAAAATAGAAATCTTCGGCTGGAAACCTTTTGGCAATTTGGCTAACAAAAAGATAGACCCAGTTGGCAAAGACAAGGACGAACCCAAGGGCGGCGGCCGTCAAGTCTCCGAAATCACCGGTCCTACCCGTGATCTGCTGGTGGACCTGCTATCACCACTGGCTAACTTTGGGCAAATAGTTGCTCCGATCCAGGACATCCGCGACATCTTAGATCAGCGGCTGCCTAACTTCAATGCTTTTGGCATGGACTTTGCCGGGGCGGGAGCCATCGGTGGTGACATCGTGTTTGAATCAGGAGCAATTGTGATTACCAGCTCGGGCACAAGCGCAACCGAGCTAAGCAGAGACATGCTAGATGCAATCGAGCGCGAAATGGCCCGTAGGGTCAACTTTGGCATCAGAGGGAGGGGTGGACGATGATAAGGTTAACTAATGCACTCGGAGCCGAGAAAGTTCTACCCCTCACCATGTCTTTTAGACGTGTACCGCTTGAGATAGTCATCCCCAGCCAACCCCTCTATGGGCTTGACGGTGACGTTGTGACAGGCAGGCCAACACTAAGGCCGAGGCAGTTTGTGTTAGAGGGGAGCATCTACTATCCAGACAAAGAACGCATAAGACAGGAACTCGACAGTATCCTGTCGTTTTTGATGCACCCTCCGATCGAGGTGTACCGCCAGCACAACCACGACCGCTTTTTACGAGCTCGTGCCTTAGGCGCTCCTCAGGACTGGATTGACCGAGGCGCAGAGCTACAGCTAAGCATACCGATGGTAGCGGTTGACCCCTACTGGTATGGGCAAGAGGTTGAGGTGACTGTAACGGGTACGCAAACAATCACAGTAGATGGCACCGCTCCAACTCACCCACTCATAGCTACAACTGGTCCAGTGTCTAACCTAAC